>CAMNFX010000018.1 GCA_946537585.1 uncultured Lachnospiraceae bacterium | reverse complement strand
GCGGACCGATCCGAGCTTATCTTTACTTAATGCTGAACAGTTACGAACCATTTTATATTGCAAATTTTACCCTGAGAGAGTAAGATACTATATATAGTTATTTTCTCTGGTTTAGCATACAAACAGATCTGATATATCGATTTGGAGGCGGCAATGGCACTGACAAACAGCATGGAGATGAAAGAACTCACTGATAACGGTCTCATGGAGATCGCCGGACTGACCAGCAGAAGGGAATACAATCTCAGCCTTGTCAAATCCCGTCAGCTTGCAGAGCAGCTTGTGAAGAGCTATGCTGAAGAGAAAAACATCGAATATACCGCTTTGGCGGACACGATCGAGGCGCTTTTCCAGAATGGCTGCATTGACCGTACTTCGAGAGATGCGTTCCACAGCATTCGTGTATACGGCAACAAGGCTGTGCATGAGGGCGATAATGACGCAGAGGATGCTCAGAAGGCATACTATCTGCTGAAAAATGAAGTACAGACCTATATGTCTCACAAATCCGTCAGTGTTGACAGGACACCGGTCAGAGTCGACCGCAATCAGGTAAGCAACCGGCGGCCGGCATTTTCCGAAGACGGCAATGCGATCCTCGGCAGGTCCGTGAACGGCCGGGAGGTTGGCCAGGCAACGGATCAGCAGCGTGCCAGAAAGCAGCGTACTTCCGGAGGCAGAAGCTCGGGCAGAACAGAGAACAGCCCGAGAAGCGGAAGCCAGGCAGCTGCAAGACGGAGTACGGTCAGCGAACCGGCAGGCGGTTTTTCCATCTACGACCTGCTGCGTATTCTGATCCCTGTCCTTGCGGTGATCCTCCTTGTTATTATTATCCGCAGCCTGCTTCCGTCCAAGAAGCCGCAGGCAACGACCACAGCACCGAGCGCTGCAGTGGAAACGACAGCCGAGGAAGAAACGCCCGAAGAGACGGAGCCTGAGACAGAGGCTACTACGGAAGCTCCGAAGAGCTTCGAGTACCGGATCAAGGGCAACGGGGTCAACATCCGCTATGCGGACAACCAGGACCGTGTGTATACACAGCTGTCCAACGGAACCGCGATTGGAACGGTGGAGCCGATCGAGGGATCCGATTTCGTGAAGTTCACCCTGGACGGTATCAGTGTGGTGGTACACAAGGACTACATCGAGCCGGTTGAATAAGACAGGTTACTTTGGATAAAAAACAGGATACTTTTTAGAAACAGACAGGGTCGGAGCAAAAGCTCCGGCCCTTATTTTTATGCGGTAAACGGACATATCGGCCTGCTTTTGCCGGAGTTATCAGGAAAAGAATTGAGCAGAAGGCATTTCACATAAGAAATTGCCGGATTGACGAAGCCGGAAGAGAGCATGTATGATAGTGGAGCAGAAACGACCAGCTTCTTCTGGTCATGATCCCAACCATCTATGGTTTCTTGATTCCGGACAGTTCGTCTGAGACTCATGGGTTAAAGAGAATACATCAGCAGGCTTTTTTTGTGTGCTCTGAAAGGAGACGAAGAAAGACAGATATGAACGATCTGCACAGTTTGGTAATGATCATGATACTCGGGGCAGCTGCGGTATCAGATCTGAGATTCTGGCGCATCAGCAACCGGCTGCTTCTGGCCGGAGCCGCTATTATAACGGCGGTACATATGATGGAGCCTTCGGCTGCCGATCTTCGGGGACTTCTGCCCGGGATCATACTGGAAGCTCTTATGCTCCTGCTTTTTAAGCATCATATGACCGGGGGAGGGGACGTAAAGCTGAATGCACTGATACTTTATGCAATGCCAAATGCTTCCGGTGTCCGCATACTGGTCCTCGGAATGCTGTCTGCTGCCGGTTACGGGATCTGGAAGCTCTGGCGCAGGGGACTGTGGATGGAAAGGATCCGGCATATGCGAAGGTTTCTGGAAAAAAACGCACATAAAGAGAAATATGCATATTACCTGAAGGAACGTGACGGAACCGATCCAGCCATTCCCATGGCGGTATTCATGCTGCTTGCGGCATGCCTTACAGTTTCGGCAGGATAAAACGGAAAGGAAAGCAAAAGAAGATGGAAAAGATCCTGGCAGTCGTCACACAGGAAGAGCAGTTTTCCGAACGGCTCTGCGACTACGTGAACAGGAAAAATGATCTGGTCCTGACTGCAGTGCCGTTCCAGGATATGGCTGCATGCAGAAGGTTCAGTGAAAAACATCCGGTCGAGGTGCTGCTGGCGGACCGGGAAATATTTGATGACCCGGGGGCCGGCGGAAAAACGGCTTACGGCTTTGCACCTCGTGCAGGGCGGACGATCTTCCTTGATGACGGAACAGACAGCAGTCTTCTGGCGGCTGCAAAAGAGAAGGGCATCTCAGCCTCGATCAGAAAGTTCCAGCCTGCAGACAGTCTGATCCGCTGCATCATGGAAAACTGTCAGGGCATTGAGCTCAGAAGGACATCGGCCGCTGTCGGAAGACCGGTAAAGATCATCGGTGTATACAGCCCCGCAGACCGCAGCGTGGCACAGGCCTTTGCCATTGCCCTGAGCAGGATGACGGGGCGGAACCGGCAGAGTCTGTATCTTAATCTGGGAGAATTCTCAGGCCTTGGAAAACTGACCGGGCAGACATTTGAAAGCGGGATCTCCGACGCGCTTTATCATATGAAGCAGGGAAGTCTGACCGCGGAGCGGATCCATGCCATGATCTACAGCTATGAGGGAATTGATTACATTCCTCCGGTCCGCTTTGCGGATGACAGAAGGGCTGTGAGCGGGGAGGATTACGGCAGTCTGATCAGTATGATTTTAAAAAGCACAGCCTATGAAACGGTCGTGATCGAGATGCAGAACTTCGCCGGAGAGGCATCGGAGGTGATGGACATCTGTGATACAGTCTATATTCCTCTGTGCCGTGGAAAGATGTCGGAGCTGCAGGCTGATGAGTTCTGTGAATATCTGGAACTCTCTCATCGGGACGTATTGATCCGGAAACTGCTTCGCATAGAGCTTCCTGATATTACGAATGCAATTTCGATGGGATCCTATATCGATTCTCTGGTCTACGGACCGATCGGAGATAAGATACGGGAGCTTGGGGAGGTGTGAGCGGGAAATGCCCGAAAAACAGGAGAACGATGCCAAAAGGCTGTATCGTGAGGTACGGGAAGAGGTCATGTATGAGATCAGCGGCAGCAATGAACTGAATGACAGGGAGCTGCTGCAGATCATAGACCGCTGCCTCGAGCATAAGACGCACAGCCGCCTGCTGGACCTGAAGACCAGGATGGACCTTCGGAATGAGCTGTATAACAGCTTTAAAAAGCTGGATATCCTGCAGGAGCTTCTCGATGACCGGTCAGTCACGGAGATCATGATCAACGGGCCGGAGGATATCTTTGTTGAACGAAACAACCGGATGCAGCGATGGAACGGCAGCTTTGAGAGTGAAGACAAGCTGGAGGATATTATTCAGCAGATCGTAAGCCGTATCAACCGGAGGGTCAATACGGCATCGCCGATCGTGGATGCCCGGCTCGAGGACGGGTCCAGAGTTCACATTGTTCTGCCGCCTGCGGCACTGAACGGGCCTACCGTAACGATCCGGAAATTCCCGGAACCGATCGGTATGGAACAGATGATCCGCAGCGGTACGATCACCGGCGAGGCAGCCGAGTGGCTTTCCCGTCTGGTACGATGCGGCTACAATATCGTCATCTCCGGAGGGACCTCCAGCGGTAAGTCCACATTTTTGAACGCGTTGACGGTATTTGTTCCGGAGGATGAAAGAGTGATCACGATCGAAGATTCGGCTGAGCTGCAGATCCGCCACATTCCGAACCTGGTCCGGCTTGAAACAAGGGATGCGGGATCGGACGGGCAGGGAGCCATTACGATGGCCATGCTGATCAAGGCAAGCCTCAGAATGCGGCCGGACCGGATCATTGTAGGAGAGGTGCGCGGCTCAGAGGCACTGGATATGCTGACGGCATGCAATACGGGCCATGACGGCTCCCTGTCCACAGGACACGCTAATTCAACAAAGGACATGCTGACCAGACTGGAGTCCATGGTACTGATGGCGGTGGAGCTGCCTCTTCCGGCGATCCGCAGCCAGATCGCGGCAGGAATCGACATAATGGTACATCTGATGAGAACGCCGGACCATAAAAGAAGAGTGATGGAGATATCGGAAATTGAAGGAATCGATACAGAGCACGGAGGCGAGATCAGGCTTCACCCGATTTTTGTCTATGATGCGGATGAGGACAGACTGGTCCGGAAGGATACGCTTATTCACAGGGAAAAACTCAGAATGCGCGGCGCGGCAGGGATTGAGGGATTATAGGGTATACACCCTCACACCCGGAGACTGGCTGCGGGAGGGATGCATCGCTGCGGCCATAGCTGCGCTTATCTGCTGGACCTTCTACCGGAGCCTGCTTCTTTTTTTCCTGAGCCTTCCGGCGGCTCTGATCATCTATCCCCTGACGCAGAAAAATAAGCTCAGGGATCGGCGGCTCTGGCAGCTGACACTGGAATTCAAGGAGGCTATGTGGATCGTCAGCGGATACTTAAGTGCAGGCCTGTCCGTAGAAAATGCCTATGAAAGGTCCTGGTCCGAGCTGAGGAAGATCTATGGAGACAGGGAAATGATAACGGAAGAATTTGCCGCCGTAGTACGCGGATTACGGCTGAACAAGCCGGTGGAGATCCTGCTGAAGGACTTTTCCGACCGCAGCGGCCTTGCGGATATACAGAATTTTTCCGAGGTCTTTGCGATCGCAAAGCGAAGCGGCGGAAATCTGGGAGACATTATCGAACGCACGACCGGAGTGATCCGGGACAGAACAGCCGTCTCCGAGGAGATCCGGAATCTGACTGCATCGAGACGCTATGAACAGAACATCATGAATATACTGCCGTTCGGGATGATCCTCTATATCCGGATCACATCCCCCGGATTCATGGATGTGATGTATGAGACCCTTGTGGGAAGGATCATTATGAGTGCCAGCCTGGCGCTTCTGGTCGGAGCTGCCCTTCTTGCCCGGCGTATTCTGGATATCAGGATGTGAGGGAGGAAGATGGGAAAATACAGGACCCGGCTCAGAGAGCTTACAAGGAGCCTTGGCCGGGAGCAGATCATGATACTTGCAGCGGCAGCTGTTCTGGCGCTCGTCTACACACTTTCCGGGAAAGCCGGAAGTCCATTAAGCGGAAATATTCTTCCAAGGGCCGGATTCGGGGAAGCGGAGAGCGAATACAGCCTGCTGGTCGACGGACTGCCCGAAGGAAGGCAGGAGATCCGTGTACGGGTGCGTCCGAGAGAGTATACAGAAGAAGAGGCGGAGGCTCAGTTTGAAGGAATCGCCGCGGAGGCTTCAGAGTATATCCTGGGGGATAATGTCTCTTTGGCAGAGGTGCGTTCTGACCTTCATCTGCCCGTCGGATTCTCCGCCTATCCGGGAATACGCCTTACATGGGAGCCGGAGGATCCTGAGCTGATCACCTCCCGGGGCGAGGTACTGAACCGGGAGCTTATCAATCCAAGGGACAGCCTTCTGCACCTCAGAATGAAAACCGGAAGCTTTAAGGATGAGGTCGTGCTGCCGGTCACGGTTTACCCGCCAAAGGAGGGTGAAACAGGGAACAGTCTTCGACTGCTTACGGGTCTGATCGATACAGCCGATCTGAATCAGGTGAGCAAAGGAAGTCTGGAGCTTCCTGATACGGTCGGAGATGTCCGCCTGAGCTACCATATGCGGCGGGACCTTACCGGGCTGAAGATCCTTCTTTGCGGCATCCTGGCTGCAGCGCTGCTTGGTTTCAGGCCTGCACAGGAGAAAAAGATCGCAGCTAAAAAAAGAGAGACCGAACTGCTTTTGGACTATGCCGAAGTGGTGTCGAGGCTGATAGTCTATCTCGGGGCCGGCATGACGATCCGCAATGCCTGGGGAAAGATCACAAAAGAGTACGAGGAGGCAAAGGCAGCCGGACGTACGGAGAAAAGGAATGCATATGAGGAAATGATACAGACAGCGCTTGAGCTGGAAAAAGGAGTGTCCGAACGCCGTGCCTATATTGATTTTGCGCACCGCTGCGGTCCCCGCTGCTATCTGCGTCTGGCGTCGATACTGGAGCAGAATCTGCGCACCGGAGACAAAAGACTGGCTGCCGCTCTGGAGCTGGAAATACAGGAAGCCTTCGAACAGAGAAGGAATGCAGCGAGACGGCTGGGAGAGGAAGCGGGAACAAAGCTGGTCATACCGCTGGTACTGTCGCTGTTAGCGGTCATGATGACCGTCACCATGCCTGCACTGCTTACAATGATGTAAAAGCCGGAGAAATAATCCGGGTATTAAGATGATAGGAGGAAACAAAAAGATGATGACCATGGAACAAGCCGCCAGCAGTCCGAACGGATGGAGGGAGGATGTGAGAAGGCTGATCAGCGATGAAGAAGGGATCGGCGTGATCGAGATCGTCCTGATCCTTGTCGTCCTGATCGGACTTGTTGCAGTGTTCAGAACAGAGATCAACGCCCTTTTGGGAAGGATCTTCGGTTCTATCACCAGCCTGTCGGATGACATACTGTGATGAAACGAAAACAAGAGCTGAGATCAGCGTGTTTCTGGCTTTGTCGGCTGCCCTGATCTTTGCGCTTTTGCTCGCCGTACTGGAATCTGCCAGAACAAGCGCGGCCAGACTGCATTTCACTGTGGCTGCCAATTCCGCGATCGACTCTGTATTTTCACAGTATCACGACAGACTGTGGGAGGATTACCGCCTGCTGGGACTGGAACACTATGCGCCCGGCCAGATCACGGATGAATTCCGCGGCTTTATGGATCCTTACTTACAGGCGGAGAACTGGTTTCCCATGTCATTTTGCAATGCGGAGATCACCGAAATGAGCCTTATCACGGATGAGAACGGCAAAGTTTTCGAGGAAGAGGTCCTGGATTACATGAAATACGGGATCGCAGTAAGCGTATGGGATCTTCAGACACTTAAGACGTATACGGACGGGGTCAGGGAGGGCACCGGCAGCGCGGCTGTTTCAGAGCTTTACAGGGAGCATGCCGTAGAGGCGTCCGGGCTGGAAAAAGACCTTCGGGAGATATCAGGGTGCATCTCGCGGCAGCAGGAGCTCTGGCAGAAAGCAAAAAGAGAGCTGGAGGATGAAAACGGAGACGGCTTCATCCGGACCGCAAATGAAATGATCCGGGTACTGGAGGAAATACCGAAGCTGGAGGAGCAGTATGCGGCCGATGCAGACAAGCTGGCCGAAAGCCTTGCGGAATCGGAACAAAAGACAGAACTGGCTGTCCAAAACGGAGATCTTTCCCAGAGCACTGCGGAACTGATGCAGGAGGACATCAGAGAATATGGTACTTATGTATCAGAAGACGGAAAACGAAGAAGGGAGATCGCAGAGCTTCCGGCGCTTGCCGCGGCACGGGCAGAGCTTCTGCAGGACCTTATAGAAGAAGCGGAAGAAATACAGGAAAGGATCGACGCGAAGGAACGCTATGATGATGAGGACGATACAGATGAGGAGGAAGAAGAGGAAGATGAGGAAAGCCCGTGGGAGCCGCTGCTTCTGAGACTGGAAAGCTTTGATCCTCTTGAAACGGAGCATGGGAGCGGAATCCGGGATCCTGAAACGGAGCAGAAACTGGAAGACGCAGGCGAACTCTTAAAAACAGGATTCTGGAAGCTGATACTTCCGGCAGGGACAAAAATAAGCGCAGAAAAGCTGCCGATGGAGGAACGGCCTTCCGAGCTTTGCTGTACAGGGACGGATACGAGTGCGTTGGGACCGGCAGACCGGATCTTTGTGACAGAGTACATGCTTCGCATGATGGACTGCTACGGCAGCCGGAAGGAAGATCAAAAGGGAAAAAAGCCCGGCAGCGGACACCTCGAGGCGGAGTATGTTCTCTTTGGCGGCAGCAATGATTCGGATAATCTTCTTTCCGTAACAGAGAGACTCATCGGGATACGCACCGGACTGAATCTGGCATTTTTATATTCGGACAGTACAAGAAGGACGCAGGCAAGAATGCTTGCGATGGAGATCACCGGGGCGCTCGGTCTGACACCGCTTTGTGTGATCATGAGTTTTTTCATCATGAGTATCTGGGCCATGGCGCAGGCCGTCTGTGATGTCAGGGATCTTCTGGCAGGAGACAGGGTACCGTTCATACACAATAACGGCAGCTTCTATCTGACACTGCAGGGACTCCTCCGGTTGGCCTCCGGCATACCGTCAGGCAGGGGCCAAAGAAGGGAAGGATTAAACTATGCGGATTATCTCAGGATCCTTCTGTTTTTCAATCAGGACAGTGTACAGGAATACAGGTGCATGGATGTTATACAGATGAATCTCAGAAAAGAACAGACAGACTTCCGAATGGACCGTCTGATCCGTTCCCTGGAACTTGAGACAAGCGTACAGGCAGGGCATGTCTTTACACAGCAGGAAGTCTCCGGAAGTGTCCGCAAAGCTCCGGGAGGACTCTACGGGATGCACGTAACGACAGCCTACAGCTATTAGCCGCTGCCTGAAAAGATAAAAGGGAGATACAGCATGCTCTTTCTGACATTAAGGCCTTTTAAAAAGAAAAAAAGGAAAGACCGGACGGAACAAACACATTGCCTTCATAAAATGTCCGCACCATTCAGGGCGTGCTGTATCTCTCTTTTATCCGGACCGGAGGATTACCGGATCAGGAACCGGGCCGTGTATTTTGCAGGCAGCCTGACAATTGAGGCGGCGGTTGCCCTGCCGCTGATGATCCTGGCGATCTGGATGCTCATCTTCCCGCTGAAGGTCATGGAATCGGAACGAAGGCTGCAGAACCGGCTGGAGACTACGGCAAAAGCGCTTGCGGTCATGAAATATATCGAGCAGGCCGGGGACAGGCTGCTGAAGCCGGATGCGGACCTGGAGGAGCTGACAGGCAGCTGGAAGGGAGCGGCTGAAGCGTCCTTCGGACAGGCTGCAGTCCGTGCGCTTCCGGAAACAAAGCTGATGGAGGATCTCCGCTTTAGCCCTGATACCTCGATCCTGACTGGAGAAAACGGAGCGGATCCGGCGATGATCTATGCAGAGCTTTATTATAGCCTGCACTTTCCGGATAGCGTTTTCAGACTTCTTCCGGTCAGGAAGAGCCTGGTAGTAAACCGGCGGGCATGGATAGGATCAAAGGGAGGCCGCGGGCGGGAACGCTATGGAGGGACAGGCAGTGACTTGGACACCGGAGAAGACCGGATCGTTTATGTCGGAAAGAACGGGACCCGCTATCATCTTGATCCCGGCTGCCATTATCTCAGCAACAAAATGAGTTCGGCGGATGCTTCTGCCATTGCAGCCTTAAGAAACTTAAGCGGAGCGCGCTATCATCCCTGCCCATCCTGCCGGCCGGGTACGAGCGGAACGGTTTATTATTTCGAGAGCGGAACCGCATATCATGCCACGGAAAAATGCAAGGCCGTCACAGCGTATGCGAGAGCGGTGCCCTTAAGCGAGGTGATCCATCTGGGAGCATGCTCCTATTGCGGAAGAGGGCATTGAAAAGCCGCCGGAGCTGTGCTGAAAGGCAGAAAGACAGGAAGGAGAAAGAAGGATGCATTTATTTAACACGACGGCTGTTATGGGATTGCTGGTCATATATACGCTTCTTTGCGGGATCTGGGATCTGAAGACCAGGCATATCCATGCCGGAATGAGCTTTCTGTTTGCCGGAGCGGGGCTGCTTCTGAGCCTTATAATGAAACGGGATCCGGCAGAGATCGGTCAGGCACTGCTGCCCGGGCTGATCTTCCTTGTTTTGTCCAAAGCTTCCGGAGGCGGTGTAGGCCTGGGAGATGCGGTGTATCTTCTGGTCTGTGCAGCCTATACGGATGTGGAAAGGCTTCTCTGGATGATCGTGTTTTCATTGCTTTTAAGCGCTGCAGGGGCGCTGTGTATTATTGTAAGGGGTAATTATCAATGCAATCAGATAAAAAAAAGGACGCTTCCCTACCTGACCTTTATGATCCCGGCTCTGTTCGGAAGCTTCCTGATCTACCGGGCAGTATGACCGTAGAGGCAGCACTGGTAATGCCGGTGGTGCTGCTGGCCCTGGCGGCAATGATCAGCTTCAGCTGGAGGGCCCACGATATCGTGCTTGAAAACAGCGCAGTAAATGAAGCGGTGGAGCTATATGGCCATCTTATGGATTCTGACAGCGAACGGATAGAACGATATGCAGGAGAAAGACTTTCGGCAAAGCTGAGGGACGAAGCGGGATCGGTCACTATTGAAAAGTACAGGGACGGGAGCCGGGCGGTCCTGCATACGTCAGAAGGCAGAAGGCAGCTTGACGACAGCGGGTTCCGCCCCGAAAAAGTCATGCGGGCAATTACTTTAACAGAGGTGCTGGAGAAATGAAGATCTGGTTCAAAAACAATATTACAGGAAGATACCTGCTTACAGATGCGCCTGAAGGGTATGAGTTTGAATACGGGATGATCGGGTCCATCACAGACAGGCAGCTGATCCTTCCCATGACAGTGTTCGAAGAAGGCAGCAGGTGCCTGTCATACCCGGTATCCGGCCTTGAGAGCATAGAGGATCTCTGCCGGAACCAGTGGCTTTCCCGCGAGATGATCGCCTCAGTAATGCTTCAGCTTGGCAAGGCCCTTGAAACATTGCAGAATCATCTTCTTACAGAGCAGAACCTTCTCATCGGAAGGAACAGTGTATTTTATGATCAGGTCAGACGAGAGCTGCGCTTTCTCGTGCATCCCGGAACGGATTCCGACTTTCTGGACGAGCTGAGGAGCCTTCTCGGGCTTCTGGTCATACGTGCTGACAGAGAGGACGCTGCAGCCATGCGAATCGCAGCAGATCTGCTTCAGAAAGCCGAGGACCCGGATTTTTGTTTCGGGGAGCTCCCCATGCTGATGGACGGCTACAGCAATGAAATTACCTTCCGTGAGGATCCTGATACAGCCATAGCGGGGGAATTCCTGACGGATGATCTTCAGGCGGACAGCCTTGACGGATTATATGAAAAACCGACGGATCCGGGCTTCAGGGAGGATCAGGATCCGTTTCCGGGAAAGACTGCAAAGGGGCACAGGACGGCAGCCGGCGAAGGCGCTGCAAAGAACCTGATGGAGAATCCGGCGATTAAGAATATGGTCCTCCGGCTTCTGATATCGCAGCTGATCATGCTGACCGGAATGGGGGTGATCTTGTTCCTCAGAGGCTGGCATGCGGTCAGACATGCGCTTCCGGTTTACCTGATCCTCTGTGTCAGTATCTCCCTTTATTTCCTGGTGGATATGATGGCGGAAAAACGCAGAGCCATGGGGTGAAGTCTCTGTAAAAAAACATGCCTCAGGGATAGAATATACTTGCTTATAAGAGTAAAATAGGATATGTTTAATCATAATAGTTAAAACAGTAACGCTTCAAAAGCTGTACTGCGATTGTTTTAAACATCAGGATGGAAGGAGTTTTACCATGGCAGAAAATTCACATGAGATTGATTTCAGAGTACCGTTGAGCGGATCTCAGCTTTTTGATATTCATGCTTATGCTACAGCGAAGAACCTTTGCGCCAAGTTCCCCGGACTGAGCTACGAGGCAGCACAGAAGGAGATTCATATTTTCGGAACTCTGAACGACTACTGGTATAACGAATGGAATAAGAATCTGTTCAGTATCGGCAATGTCGACTGATTATTCGGAGGAAAAGATATGGCAGATACAATGCACGAAATTGATTTCAAGGTACCGTTAAGCGGTTCGGAGCTGTTTGACCTGCATGCTTTTGTAACGGCGAAAAACCTTTGCACAAAATTCCCGGGCCTGGATTATGAGATCTCCAGGGATTTTGTACGGATCTTCGGTTCCCTCAACGATTACTGGTATGAGGAATGGGTAAAGCACGTTTTTAATTCATAACGGGAAGTCTTATCATGAGCAGGTATCTGGAGAAAGCAAAAGAGCTTCGCGCTTCTAAGGAGAGACATTATAACTGCGCACAGGCGACTCTGATCCCCTTTGCGGCCGCAGCGGGCATTTCCGACGAGCAGGCTTATAAGACAGCTGCCAATTTCGGCTCCGGCATGAAGATGGCGGCAACCTGCGGTGCGGTCACAGGGGGACTGATGGCGCTTGGCCTTTTCGGGGTCGATGACGGCCAGACGATCAATGCTTACTACACAAAGATCCGCGATAATCATGAAGGATTCCTGGATTGTGCAGACCTGTTGAGGATCAACAAGGAACGCGGCGGAGAAAAGAAACCGCATTGCGACGCGATGGTCTATGAATGCGTGGGCGTGGTCGAGGAGATCTTAAAGGAACGCGGACTGATCGGCTGACATTCCGCAATGCTGTATTTGTCAGCCGTCAGGTTCACTCGATCACCGCATAAGGACATTGTGCAAAATTCAGGCAAAACGCTTGACCTTTCCCTCGGAGCGTTGTATAATGAACAAGCTTGAAGACGGCGACATAGCCAAGTGGTAAGGCGTGGGTCTGCAAAACCCTGATCACCGGTTCAAATCCGGTTGTCGCCT
>CAMNFX010000017.1 GCA_946537585.1 uncultured Lachnospiraceae bacterium | reverse complement strand
ATTTAAACTGTATATACAGAAAGAGGATGCTCTGAAAACAATCTGCAGGAGCCGTCTATCTTTCCCATAGACTGAGAATTCTGCGTTATGCGAAGAATTTCTACTGTCCGAGCCTCGTAAGAGGCGAGTTAGAAATTCTGAGCATGCTTTTAGCAGAATTTTCAGTCCGGAAAGATCAGGCTCCGAAGCCGTTTTCAGAGCATCTCTTTCTGAATACTATCTTTATATCTGTTTAATACCGTATCCTGAACAGGTCATTTCCGCTGATCGTAAACAGCTCCCCGTTCCTTTTCGTCCCGATCATGCTGCCAAGCTCCCCTTCACTGTACTGAAGGCTTGCGCGCATGGTACCACGCTTATTGTAGACGAAGATATTGACAGAGTCGGAGACCGCGACGGAAGTACCCGTGATGCACATGTCCGTATAACGGTAATCCAGGGATACCTCTCCGAGCTTTGCTCCTCTGTTGCTGTAGATCATCAGCGTGGAATATACCCCGTCGGTGCCGTCTTCTTCCAGCATGACTGCAACGATGTCTTTGCTTGCCGCGATCATGTCGATCTTCTGTTCGAAGGTCACGTGCTCGAGGATCTCCGGGGAGTTTAAGACCTTGGTGGAGAAAAAGACCACGCCGCCGTCGTAAAACGCCTGGCTGGAATCATTGGTCGAAAAATGGACCCTTCCGGCAAGATGTCCGGCGAACTCATCACTGAAGCCGCCGACGATACGCCGCGCGTCCTCGTTCTGGCCTACGGCACTGAAGTTCCGGAAGACGACATTATTGATGATCTGTCCGTTATCGATGCCGGCGTAGGAGGTCAGAAGCTCACTCCCGTCAGGCGAGACAGCGATATCAAAGGGATAGCCGTCTCCGGTGACGATGGACTTGACCGAAAGGTCGATCGCGGAGCCGTCCTCGCGGAAGGCAGTGATGTATTCCGCCTCGCTGTCATTTAAGACAGCATACACGATCCCGTTGTCCGAGACCCGGACCAGGGAGATCGGAAGGATGGTCTCGCTCGTTCCGGTCAGCATATCCTCGCTGAATATATAGATATTGGTGCCGCCCTGATCGGCGATCACCGCGTGTGTTTCACTTAGGGAAATGATGGGAGAATTGAGCTGGTAGCTCCGCTCCCAGATGACGTTTCCGTCCTTGTCGACGTACTCGGCACCGTCCTTGGTGTACTTGATGATACCGTCCGCAAAGCTCTCGTAGCCCTTGAAGGTCTCCACGGTGCCCTGCATTTCCTGCGGCCGGCGCTCCCACAGAACAGTATAGCTTTCGGACAGGCTGTTGTTCAGATAATAGTATGCGCCGAAGCCGATCACGGCTATGATCAGCAGGAATATCAGAATCACGAATGGGGAAAGACGTTTTTCCTCGTCTTTCCCCAGTTCCTCTTCCGTATCGATCACATTGCGCTTGAGCCGCTGCTTCTGTTCCTCGCGGCTTGGTCTCGAATCAGCCAAAGAGTTTCTCCTTGTAAATGTTTCTGCTGACCATATCCGCTATGGCCTTCACAATGCTTTCGCGGTCTTCGTGGTAGGTAACGCCGTACCATTTTTCGTGTACGGGCAGTACCTTGACGCTCGCCTTCCCCGCCCGGATCAGATCATCGATCACAAAGGGCAGAAGATACTCGGCTGTCCGGCGCTTGTCTGCAGGCATGTTCTGAAGCTGCTGCAGAAAGACGTGGAACTTCTCGCCGAGGATCCCAATGATCGTCGGCTTCAGTCCCCACATGTTCATGGAGACCAGAGAATCCTCCGGGATCTCCCTCACATGGCCGTTGCCGTCGTCTCCGCGGACCACGCCGTCCTCATGACGTCCGATATGATAGGTCTCGGTCACGGAAAGCAGCTCTCCGCTTTCGCTCTGACGGCAGATGCCGCGGGCAACCGTACCTTTTTCACTTAAGGTGTTGCCGAGCTTATAGCCAGCCATGCAGAAATCCAGAACGGAAGCGTCTTCGCTCATCTCATTTACGAGATAATCATGCATGATCTGAAAAGAGCTGGCGCCGTAGAAATCATCTGCATTGATGACCATGAAGGGACAGTCGATCACATCGCGGATCGCCCAGATCGCCTGTGCCGTGCCCCAGGGCTTTGTGCGCCCCTCCGGCACATGAAAGCCCTCCGGCAGATCGGACAGATCCTGATAGACATAGGACACGTCCGCTATTTTTTCGATGCGGCTGCCGATCACTTCCTTGAACTCTTCTTCGATATCCTTCCGGATAATGAAGATGATCTTATCAAAGCCCGCAGCGAGGGCATCGTGGATACTGTAGTCAATGATGATCTCGCCGCTCGGACCGACCTTGGCCAGCTGCTTGATACCGGCTCCGTAACGGGAGCCGATACCTGCAGCCATAATTACCAGTGCTGTTTTTTTCATATAATCAGCCGTTCAGTGCCAGCAGGCAGAAGACCAGTGTGAACAGTGCAACGGTCTCTGCGATACCGATGACAATGAAGTAGTTTGCAATACCCTGACCGGTTGCGCCGAGAGCGTCAGATGCGCCTGCGGAGCACTTGCCCTGGTTGAGAGCGGAGAGGCCGATTGCAAGACCGCCGAAGATGCCGACACCAAGCTGAAGAGCCGGATCACAGCTGGCGTTTCTGATGAAGTTCATCAGAAGGAATCCGTAGATGATCTGGGTCAGCGGAGCGCCCGTGAAAGCAATCATGATGAATGGTGCAGGCTTTCCTGCGGCATAGCACTTCTTCCATGCTCCAACAGTAGCCATACCGGCGGTGCCGGCTCCAAATGCAGAACCTGAAGCAGATAAACCAAGAGCAGCTGCCATTCCAAGAAATCCAAAATTCATAACTAATCTCCTTTATTGTGATTGACTGAAACTATTTAACTTCTTTAAAAGGATCATATGAGATGCCCGCCCATTCGATGCCGACCTGACCCGAGAACTCGAGTACGTTCAGTCTTACACCGTGAACGACGACAGACAGGAAGCACATCGCTATATTCAGCGCGTGTCCGAGGATGATGATCACAGCACCTACTATGACCAGGATTCCCGGCATGCCTCCGCCGATATCGTTAAAGCTCTCGGAGATCGCGACGCCGGCCATACCTACTGCAAACAGACGGATGTAGCTCATGACGTTACTGAAACAGCTGATCGTATCCAGGAATGTCGTAAACGAACCGGCAAGTCCTGCCTTGACAGACTGTCCGAAGCTTGTGCCCGGCGTCATTCCGCCGAACAGCACGACCAGTACGAATGCAACGCCGATGCTGATAAATACGGGCTTTAAGTTAATGTTCTCCCCGATTACCAGATTGAGCGAAAGCATATACATGGCGATGACCGCGATCGTCCATCCGATCTCCGCGATCAGCGAAAGATCCTTTTCCGCCACTTTCTTTTTAATTGCCAGCACCTTGCCAAGCACAAGCTGGACAATACCGACAGAAAGCGAGAACTTCATGATGGCAAACTGCGTCTGGGTACTCGTTACGCCGAAATACTCCGGATACGTCGCAATGCTCGGTATGACGAGAGCCCTCAGGAACGGTACATTCATCGCGCTTTCCATGCCGAACCATGTGCCTGTGACTGCACCCCAGACGATCGTACCGACCGACAGGATATAAAGCAGGAAGATGGCATCCGTGAGCTTTTTCTGCTTCACGTGGATCGCGGCGGTCGCCAGCAGGATCAGAAGACCGTAGCCTCCGTCGCCGATGATCATGGCGAAGAACAGGATAAAGAACAGGAAAAACCACAGTGAGATGTCCTGCTCCCTGTATCCCGGCCGGATATCCAGGATATCATAGATCGGCTTGATCAGCTTTGACACCTTGTTGTAACGAAGCTTGGTCGGAACGAAAGCGTCCTCCTCGTCAACATCCTCAATGGCCCAGGCGAATTTTCCTTCGGATGTCATGGCCTTGAATTTGTCGATGTCCGCCTCAGGGATATATCCCGCAAGCCAGACAAAGTCTTCATCACCCTGCAGTGTCGCGTTCGCTTCGGAAAACTTCAGCGCATTCTGCGCTTTCATCTGCTGCCTGCAAAATGCCTCATAGTACTGTGACTCCGAGCTCAGCTCCTCATCACACTTCCGGATTCCATCTTCCGCATCGGCCACGTCCTTCTGAAGCTCTGTAAGGCTCTTTTCGGGCATGATGAATTCCGTTGCCTGAATGGTCTGCGGGAGGGTTCCGAGGACTGCCACCGCGACCGATTTGCCGACCGGTCCGAGTTTGATCACCTGAATGTCTTCGGATGAAGCCAGCTCCGGATAGTCCTTTTCATCAATGCGGTAAAAATGGAAGTCAAATCCCTGTTTCCTCAGAAATTCCACATCTGAAGGCTGGAAGTCTCCCCAGGGAGATATTCTGCTGATCTCGGCATTTGCGGAAGTGATCTCCTGCTCAAGCGCCGACTTCCGGTCGATCGCTTCGCGCACTTTGGCATATTCAACGCCGAAGGCCTCTTCCGACAAAGGCTCTTCATGATTCCTGAGCTGTTTCGGATCAGCATGGGATTTGAGCACGGCCGCCGCATCCGAGATCGACTGGAATCGCTCGGTCACGGCACGGTCAGCATTCTGCTTCTCGGCAAGATGCATGACACCGATGCTCTGCAGGTCCTTCAGCATTTCTTCCTTTGCGGAGGCAGAAGTGATGACGTGAACCATTTTCATTTTCTCGATCATCTCTATCCCTCCTGTATCTTATTCTTTGAGATCTTGCCTCTGACAACGGCCGCTGTCTGCTGATCTCCGATGTATACCTGGATCACGCGGATATTTTCCTTCGCTTCAGGTATCTTGACCTTTTCGAAGAGGTTGACTCTCTGCGAGGTCGTCCGGAGTTCCGCTTCCAGAAGCTCTACCTGCTTCCGGAGCGTGGCAGCCAATGCGTCCAGTCTGGCAATCTCACGAAGCTTGAACACAGCCGTATCTACCCATAACGGATAGTCGTCCACATTATAATTGATGTCCTTAAACGTCAGCTCTTCGAAGGCCGGGACTCTGACACCCGCAATGTTGTCCTCCTTGGTAATGACCCTGTCAGGTTCAACAAGCTTATCCAGCCTGAATCCTTCGTCGAAGATCTCGTTTTCTGCAAATACAGCTACCCAGTCGTCCAAGTCACCAATCATCTGAACGCGTTCGGCTTCCTTTACGGCAAGATCGTTCCGCACCTTCATGATCACGGACTGCAGCTGCTGTTTTTTAAGCTGCAGCGTGGGAAGATAGCGCTGGAACTGCTTTAAGTTGTCCTTCTGCTTCTTCAGTTCATTTTTTGTCAGTTTGATAGCCATGGACACGCTCCTTTTTAATTCAAAGCTGCTTTATTCGGCCATCTTTCCTTGAGCAGACTTGTCTTAAGACCGGTCTCATTCGGCTCGAAGCAGTCCGCGAGGATCTCCCATCCGAGATCCAGTGCGTCCTCAAGAGGAATGTTCACGCTGAGGTCCATCATCTTGGATTCAAACAGCTCGCCGTACTTAAGAAGCTTGTCGTCCCACTCGGTCATCATAAAGCCCATGGAACGCTTCTCCAGACTCTCCTTATACTGGGCGTACAGACGGATCATACCATCCATCAGAGCACGGTGATCGTCTCTGGTCTTGCCGTTGACGTTCTGCTTCAGACGGGAGAGGGATCCGAAGGGCTCGATGTGTCCGCCCTTTAAGTAGTACTGACCCTCGGTAATGTAGCCCGTATTATCGGGAACGGGGTGCGTGACATCATCGCCCGGCATGGTGGTGACGCCGAGGATCGTAATGGAACCTGCGCCCTCGATGTCCACGGCCTTCTCGTATCTGGAAGCAAGGCAGCTGTACAGGTCTCCGGGGTAACCTCGGTTGGAAGGAACCTGCTCCATCGTGATCGCCATTTCCTTCTGGGCATCGGCGAAGTTGGTCATGTCCGTCAGAAGCACCAGAACTCTCTTGCCTTCAAGAGCAAACTGCTCAGCGACTGCGAGGGACAGATCCGGTACCAGCGTACACTCAACGATGGGGTCAGCCGCCGTATGAATGAACATAACGGTATGGCTCATGGCGCCGCCCTTTTCCAGGGTGTCGCGGAATTCCATGTAGTCATCGTACTTAAGGCCCATGCCGCCGAGAACGATAATATCGACCTCAGCCTGCATCGCGATCCTGGACAGAAGCTGGTTGTACGGCTCACCGGAGATCGAGAAGATCGGAAGCTTCTGGCTCTCGACCAGGGTGTTGAACACATCGATCATCGGAATACCGGTACGGATCATCTTCGTGGGAAGGATACGCTTCGCCGGGTTGAAGGAAGGTCCGCCGATGGGGATCATGTTCTCCGTAAGAGCCGGACCGTTGTCTCTCGGAACGCCGGCGCCGTCAAAGACACGGCCGAGCAGATGATCTGAGAAAGAGACCATCATGGGTCTGCCGAGGAAACGGACCGGATCCGTTGTGCTGACACCCTGGGCACCTGCAAATACCTGCAGGGACACCAGGTCCTTATCCAGCTTGATAACATTCGCGTAACTGTCGCCAACCAGCGCCAGGTCGCCGTTTCTGACGCCCGGTGCACGTACGGTGACGACGTTACCGACGATTGATTCTATTTTTGTATAAACTTTCTGCATATTAACCGGACCTCCTAGTCAATTGCCTTTGACATGTAAAAGTCAGTGATCTTCTTCTCCTGCGCCTCAAACTCCGGAGATTCAAACTCCGTACCGTGCCAGTCAAGGAACTCCTGTCTGAGCTGGTTGAAGAAGCCTCTGATCTCTTTCTTGTCCGTGATATCGTAGGTCTTCATCATTGCGTCATAGAGTCTGTCAAACTCTCTGCGCTGTCTCTCCGGTACACATGCAGCGTCGATCGGGTCAAAGGAGTTCTGCTGCAGATAAACTGCATCCAGAAGCTCGCCCTTCTGATAAATGATGTAGTCCTCACTGGAGGTACCTTCCTCACCGACGACCTTCATCATCTGGTTGACTTCCGTGCTGCGGATGAGGATGCCGCGGGCCTTGTTGACGCGGTCCATATCTACAACGCCCTTGTACTTGGACCAGGACTCTACCGGGTGGATCGCCGGATACTTACGGGCATCGGAACGCTCACGGGCAAGACCGTGGAATGCGCCGACGACCTTCAGCGTTGCCTGCGTAACAGGCTCCTCGAAGTTACCGCCTGCAGGGGAGACCGTACCGCCGATGGTGATGGAAGCGATCGATCCGTCATCGAGGCGGACCTTTCCGGCTCTCTCATAGAATGCTGCGATGGTGGACTCAAGGTAAGCGGGGAATGCTTCCTCGCCGGGGATCTCCTCCAGACGTCCGGACATCTCACGCATGGCCTGCGCCCAACGGCTGGTGGAGTCTGCGAGCAGCAGAACATCCAGGCCCATCTGTCTGTAATACTCGGCCATGGTGACTGCGGTATAGCAGGAAGCCTCACGGGCAGCAACCGGCATGGAGGAGGTATTGCAGATGATAATGGTTCTTTCCATCAGTGAACGTCCCGTCTTCGGGTCGACCAGCTCCGGGAACTCCTTCAGAACCTCAACGACCTCACCGGCACGCTCTCCGCATGCTGCGACGATAACGATATCGACGTCAGAGTTCTTTGCCTGCATGTGCTGCAGAACTGTCTTTCCTGCACCGAAGGGTCCGGGGGTACAGAAGGTACCGCCCTTGGCTACCGGCAGGAAGGAGTCGATACAGCGGATCTTGGTGACCAGCGGCTCGTCGGGACGGAGTCTTTCCGCATAGCACTTGACGGGCTGCTTGATCGGCTGGGTGAAGACCATGGACAGCTCCTTCTCCTCGCCCTTGCTGTTGGCAATGACGCAGATCGTGGAGCGGACATTATAGGTACCCTGCGGCTTGATCGACTTTACAGTCCAGTCCGTTCCCTTCGTGGTGAAAGGAACCATGATGTGATGGGTGAACAGACCTTCCGGTACGGTACCGATGGTGCTGCCGGCCTTGACCTGGTCCCCGACCTTGACTGTCGGAGTGAAATCCCAGTCACGGTTGGGAATGGCATCCAGATAAACGCCTCTTTCCAGGAAGAAACCGCACTTATCTGCAAGCTGGGGCAGCGGGTTCTGCAGACCGTCATAAACCTGTGTCAGCAGGCCCGGACCAAGATCCACGCTCATCAGCTCGCCGGTAAACTCTACGGGATCGCCGACCTTGATGCCGTTCGTCATCTCGTAGATCTGCATGCTTACAATGCCATTGTTGATACGTATGACCTCACCCTTCAGGCGCTTATTATCAACAAGGATGTAACCGACTTCATTCTTGCGGACGGAGCCATCGAAGTCAACTTTGATGAGGTTGCCGTTGACTCCGGCCACATATCCTGTTTCTGTTTTCATATAATACTCCCGTTACAAACTGTATATTCTCTGCTGTATGCCGTCAAAGAGTGTCTCGAATTCGGCCTTGCCCTTGTCATGCTCGAAGCTGGAAAGACGCTCGAGCAGTCTCAATTTGACTGCGTATCCGAATACCGCATAGGCATCAAACATATGCGGACCTACCAGCAAATCGAGATTCTCAAACTCGTACTCCAGAAGGGCCCGCTCCGCCTCCAGCGGGTTTTTTGCCGAAAGGGCGGAAGCCACGACCTGGGCGGCTGCGCTGTCCTTTTCATAGGTGGAGGTATAGGTCCTGCCGAGATTCAAGCTTCGCTGATAGTTCAGCTCCCCGGTCAGTGCCCTGTAGAACTCGGCCCATTCTTTGACAAGCGGACCTTGTGTAGAGGAAAGTGTGAGATTCTTAAGCATCTCAAATTCCTCATCACTCACATTTGACTCGCAGCAGGACAGGAATTCGCTGTATGTGAATGGCATATCACCGTCTGCCTTAAGCTCGGGCAGACTCGCCATCAGATAGTAATACGAACCCAAACCGCACCTCCTTTACTGGAAGTCCAGATTCCTGAAATACGGCATCAGAATCTCCATGATTCCCTCATCCGAGCAGTCAAAGTAGCCCGAACCGTCCTTCGCGGCAAGGCGGAAGCCCTGCTGTACGGCCTTGTTCGGTCTGATCTCGAGTCCGTTTTTGATCTCCTCGGCAAGCTCACCCTTCAGGGCATCACTCACCTCAGATACCTCTGCAGCATACTTCGAAATATCTTCGCCGGTAAGAGCTGCACGGATCAGCTTTCCGAGGCTGTCCCCGGAGAGCTCTTTCCTGACATCCGCGGCAAGGAGCTTTTCGAACTCAGCCTGGATCTCGCTCTTGAAAGCAAGAACGGCATCTCTCTTCGCCTGCTCGGCGTTGACCACGGCACTCTCCTTGAGGATGGAAATTTCCTTCTCGGACGCGTCCTTATGCTGCTTGGCCTCTGCCTTTGCATCCGCGACGATAGAATCGGCTTTCTTTTTCGCTTCCGCAATAATAGCCTCTGCTTCCTTATTCGCCGCCTCTATTCCCTCTTTTCTGATAGAGGAAACAAGGTTTTGAATCTGTAATTCCATAGGCACCTCCAATTCATAAAAAAAGACATACTGAACGTATCGTCTTAAAAGATAACACTCTAGTCATTATAGCAGTATTATATCGCCTCAGCCATAATATTTTTGTTGAAAACTGTATAAAAATTTATAAATGTGGGTATCAAGATAATTGAATAGCTATAAAAAATAACGAACTCAGGGCATCCCGGTCCGAAAACAGCCCGGACCGGTCACTCCACGATGCGCACTCCGTTGAGATCCATGGCTCCGATCTTTGCGTGCCGGCCCTCACCCGTGCCGTCAAATACCAGCAGTGCCACCGTAATGCCGTATTTACGCATCACATGGCGGAAGGCGTCCTCATCGAGCGCGTCAAAGCCGATCGAACGGATCTCACAAAGCGCCTGCCGTACGGTATCGCCGAAGCTGTTGGCGGCAAGCCCCGGTCCTCCGGGAACGGTATACATATAAAAATTTTCACTGAGATCCACGATGTCCTCATCCGACGACTCCGGCTTTTCGGCAGGGTCGCCGAGCACGCCGCCGGTCGTCTCGCCCTCGCCGCATGCCGCATCCGGCACGCAGAGCGAAGCGCCTGCCGCGATCACCGCGTTGTGCGCAAAAGAACCGAGGCGCGCCGCAAGATCAAAGTCGATCCCGTAAAGATCACGGCTTTTTACCCGGTAGTCCGAAAGCTTCAGAAGCTCCGCCCGGATATCCTCCGCTGCCTGCTGTCTGCAGATGCAGCCTGCTGCCATCCGGTATCCGTCCGCGGTCGTCACCGTTTCGGCCACACATTCATAACGCATCATTTCCATTGCTGCTTTTCCTCACCTGGTCTTATTTTTCTGCTGCGGAAAGTCTCCGCACGGCCTTTGTTCCGGTCTTCTTTTGAAGCCGGATGACTGCTCCGCTTATGCAGTATATAAGCAGTTTCAAAGTCCCGGCCAAAAGCCGGGCCGGACACTGACCCTGAGCTTATGCCCCCGCAAGCTTCCGGATCTCCTCGACAGCCTCCGAGATCAGCTTCCCGAGCGGCACCTCCGGCATTCCGACAAATTTCCTGCCCCGGTGACTGAAGGGGATCAGGACCTGGGAGGCACTGCTTTGCGCCACCGCAAGCGCCATGCCCGGAGTGATCTCGCCAAGCATGGAATCCGCGATCACGATGCCGATGGGCCCCGTAATGATATCCGCACTCCTGCAGGCCGTTCTGACGGAATTCTCCCCGGTCCCGGAGATATCCGCTCCGGCGCGGAGCATTGCGGAGGTCGCTGCCGTATTGGCGCCCACCGCCATGATATACGCGTCCGGGATCTGCTGACGGATCCCTGCGACAAGCTGCCGCCCCACACCGCCGCCCTGCGCGTCGATTACGAGAATATTGGCCATAGTACCTTCCTTTCTGCAAATATCAGACACAGCACCGTCCTCACGGTGCTGTGCATATCGGAAGACTGCCGGGCATAAGGCTTCATGATCCTTATGAACTGCGCAGCCTTCCGGCCTGTATCATTTTTATGAGAGCTTTTCGATTCCCTTGCGGATCCTCTTTAAGGACTCGTCCCTGCCGAGGATATCGCAAAGCTCCACAACGCCTCCCGGCGTCACCATGCGTCCGGATACCGCGATGCGGATCGGCCACATGACCGTCGCGTTTTTAACGCCCATTTCCTCCGCCATCCCGGTCATCAGGTCATGCAGGCTCTCCGCATCCCAGGAAGGCAGCGCCTCCAGACGCGGCAGCGCCGTCTCAAGCACCTTGCGAGACACCTCCGGATTGGTCTTGGACTTCTTGTTGGTATAAAGCTCCGCGTCATACTCCGGCAGCTCATCAAAGAAATCAAGCTTTGCCGGGATCTCCGTCAGGATCTCCGTTCTCTGCTGTAAAAGCGCGGCGATCTTTGACGCGGAAAATGCCTCATTCTTCACCGCCTGCCGGATATAGGGCTCCGCCACCTCGGCAAACCTCTCCGGGGTCATGTCGCGGATATACTGCGCGTTGAAATACCGGAGCTTTTCAATATCAAAGATCGCAGGGGACTTGGAAATGCCCGCGATATCAAAGACCTCCGAGAGCTCATCAAGTGTAAAGAACTCCCGCTCAGCGATCTCTCCTCTCGGAGACCAGCCGAGCAGCGCCACATAATTCAGGATCGCCTCGGTGAGATATCCGGCCTCCCTGAGATCCTCATAGGAAGGATCGCCGTGACGCTTGGACATCTTGTGCTGCGCGTCGCGCATGACAGGCGAGCAGTGCACATACTCCGGGATCTCCCAGCCAAAGCCCTCATAAAGCAGGTTATACTTCGGCGCACTCGCCAGATACTCACTGCCGCGGACCACATGGGTGATGCCCATGAGATGGTCATCCACGACATTCGCAAAATTATAGGTCGGAAGTCCGTCCCTCTTCAGAAGGACCTGGTCATCGAGAGAATCGTTGGGAACGGTAATATCCCCGTAGGAAGCGTCATGGAAGGTCGTGGTCCCCTCATGCGGGATCCTCTGACGGATCACATAGGGCTCCCCGCTCTCTGCGCGGCGCAGAGCCTCCGCCGGATCCAGACTGCGGCAGGGATCATCCGTCTTTGCGAAAGCCTCCTTCGCATCGGTCTCCTCCCCGGAGGCCTCCTCCTCTTCCGCCGCCTTGTCACAGAAGCAGTAATACGCGTGTCCCTTCTCGACCAGCATTTTGGCATACTTCTTATACATGCCGCGGCGCTCGGTCTGGATATAGGGACCCACAGGTCCGCCGATATCGGGACCCTCGTCATGCTTTAAGCCGCACTCCTTTAAGGTGCGGTAGATCACCTCCGCGGCGCCCTCGACCTGTCTGGACTGATCCGTATCCTCGAGGCGGAAAATGAAATCGCCGCCTGCGCGTTTTGCGATCAGGTAGGTATAAAGCGCCGTGCGCAGGTTGCCCACGTGCATATAGCCGGTCGGAGACGGCGCAAAACGGGTGCGCACACGTCCGTGCGGGATCCGCGCCTCCATCTCCTCAAAGTATTTCTTATCGTCTGCAGTCATTGGTGAAATGTCCTCTCTTAAAATATATCTTCAGGAAGTGGCCAGTTGAGGTTACTAGGCCGGAGACGCCGGAAATGCGAGCATAGCTGGGGCTGACCGGAGC
>CAMNFX010000016.1 GCA_946537585.1 uncultured Lachnospiraceae bacterium | reverse complement strand
TAAAGATGAGGATATCCCATGATCAAGATCAGACATTCCGCGGCTGCTCTTGCAGCTGCATGTGCATTTTCCGTAAGTCTTGCCGGTGCCGCATTTGCTGTCGTGCCGGTGACCTGGAACAATGTTTACTTAAATGAAAGCGGAGACGCGTCCTGGAGCGCTTCCTACCCTGCATCCGAAGCGGTAGATAAGTACGAGATCCAGCTTGCCCGTATGAGGGACGGGTCCTGGAACACTAACTACAAGACCTATAAGACCTCCGATACCAGCTATTCCATGAACTTTTCAGCCACCGGAAAGTACTACTATATCGTCCGGGCAAAGTTCGTGGGCGGAGATTACAGCAGCTGGTCCGGCCAAAGCAACACAGTATCCGTGACATCGGATGACATTGACCGCGGAAGCTTTACCCCCGGATACTATGATTACGGCGGAGTCATGTATAATCCGACCTATAATGCCGACGGAAGCTACAGCTATCAGGTGCCGGCAGGCCCCGGCGCCAATGCGCCTCTGATCACGGTCACGACCGGAAGCCCTGTGAGCAACAGCACGCAAAGCAGCGGCACCGTGATCTACAATGGCTTCGGCGGTATGGGATACAGCAACCGCGACAACCGGACGAACAGCACTGCGGTCCTGTCTCAGATCCCGAACGGCTCAGATCCCATCAAGAACGCCGCTACCGGCTGGATCCGGATCGGAGACCGCTGGACCTACCGCTATTCCAACGGAACCGGTCCGCGAAATACCTGGGACAGGATCAATGATCACTGGTACTACTTTGACCAGAACGGCATCATGATGACCGGCTGGATCTGGAACAATGACCACTGGTATTACGCTCTTCCGGACGGACAGATGGCGACCGGCTGGAACAACGTGAATGAAAAGTGGTATTACATGAATGAGAGCGGCATCATGCAGACCGGCTATATCACCGTCGGCGGCAAGACCTACTACTGCGATGCCAGCGGCGCCAGAGTCCAGAGCGCCTACAACCCGGACGGTCACCTCTTTGACTTGAACGGTGTGATGATCCAGTAAAGTCTGACGGTTTATCCAGGAGACTCCTTCGAATCGACAGGAGCCTCCTGTTTTTAATTGCGCTGATCAGCGATGTTACTTGCAAAAGTACCGTGATTAGGGTATTATATAAGTCCGATATGACAAGATGTACCCGGTACATCTTTCCAAATATAAGCGATAAGGAGAACTTAAATCGATGGGTATCTATGAGGAACTGGTTGAGCGCGGTCTGCTGGCCCAGGTGACCGATGAGAACGAGATCAGGGAGATGGTGAACGCCGGAAAGGCGACCTTCTATATCGGATTCGATCCGACGGCAGACAGCCTTCATGTCGGTCATTTCATGGCACTGTGCCTGATGAAGCGTCTTCAGATGGCGGGCAATAAGCCGGTTGCGCTGGTCGGCGGCGGCACCGGTATGATCGGCGACCCCTCCGGGCGTTCCGACCTGCGCAAGATGCTGACGGTGGAGACCATCCAGCACAACTGTGACTGCTTCCGCAAGCAGATGGAGCGTTTTATCCATTTCGGCGACGGCAAGGATGACGCCATCATGGTCAATAACGCGGACTGGCTTTTAAACCTTAACTATATCGAGTTCCTTCGTGATATCGGCGTGCATTTTTCCGTCAATAAGATGCTTGCGGCCCGCTGCTATGAGAACCGTATGGAGCAGGGACTGACCTTCTTAGAGTTCAACTACATGCTCATGCAGGCCTATGACTTCTACAGACTGTATCAGGATTACGGCTGCAACATGCAGTTTGGCGGTGATGACCAGTGGTCCAACATGCTGGCGGGTACTGAGCTGATCCGTAAGAAGCTCGGCAAGGACGCGCATGCCATGACCATCACTTTACTTCTTAATTCCGAAGGCAAGAAGATGGGCAAGACCGCTTCCGGCGCTGTCTGGCTCGATCCCGAGAAGACCTCGCCCTATGATTTCTACCAGTACTGGAGAAATGTTGACGACGCCGATGTGATCAAGTGCCTCAAGATGCTCACCTTCCTTCCGCTCGAAGAGATCAGGGCGATGGAGAGCTGGCAGGGTGCCGAGCTCAACCGCGCAAAGGAGATCCTGGCTTATCAGCTGACCGAGCTGGTACATGGAAAGGAAGAGGCCGATAAGGCTGATGCGGCTGCAAAGGCTGTCTTCAGCGGCGCGGCATCTGCCGATATGCCGACCTTTACGGTAACGGCTGCTGACATGACCGACGGGAAGATCGACCTCTTGAGCATCCTGACAGGATCAAAGCTCTGCAGCTCCAGAGGCGACGCCCGCAGAAATGTGGAGCAGGGCGGCGTTACGGTCGCGGACGCCAAGGTGACCGACAGCAAGGCAGCCTACAGCGCTTCGGAGATCGGCGATGGAATGATCGTAAAGAGAGGCAAGAAGAACTTCGTCAGAGTCGTGATGGGGTAAGCTTATCTGTAATGATTATGTAAGAAAAAGGATGTTTTGTTCTTAAGCTTCCTATGCTATACTGACCGCATGAGTAAGAGATATACCAAAATTTTGATATTGGCTCTGGCGCTGTGTCTTTGCATGGCGTTCAGTGCTTTTGCGGCAGGTAAGGAAAAGCCGGCACAGTTTCCGTTTGCCATTGAGCTGGACCTTGAGGAGTGCGACCGTCTCTGCTATGCCGGGCATCCCGGCAGCACGGTACAGTACCGCGACGGTCTTGCGGCCACCCCGGATTCCTCTTTCCGTGTGGTGAATGTCGGCGGTGATTCCGGTGCGGATGTGAGCCATCTCTCCATCGAGGTTGCGATCATCTACGAGAACGAGGATCAGTCCGGTTCCTATCGGGAGACCGTCCGCAGCTTCCAGCCGGGTGACCTGAACCTGAAGGATGATTTCACGCTGTTCTCGGAGAACGCGATCAAGAGTCTGGCAGACCGCGGGAAGCTCTACAGCGATTCCTTAAAGGGCGTGGAGCTTACGATGAACTATGATTTCCGCGATTCAAAGAAAAAGACCATGTACCTCTATATCTGCACCGAGGATGATTACTTCGATTATCTGGACCGGATGTACGCAGATGAGGAATGACAAAAACAGTTCTATGAAACAATCAGAAGGGAATGCGTAAAGCATTCCCTTCTTTTTACCGGAGAAGATTCTGATGTATCACTTTATTTTCGGTGACGCTGCAGCGGGAAAATCCCGCTATATTTATCAGAAGATCAGCGCGGACGCGGCCTTAAACCCGCATCGGCGCTATTTTCTGTTTGTACCGGAGCAGAATACCCTGCATGCGCAGCAGCAGATCGTACAAAGCAGCAAGGTGCACGGCATGCTGAACCTGGACGTGCTGTCCTTTCAGCTGCTTGCCTACCGGGTCATGGAAGAGCTCGGGATCGAGCAGCCCGTGCTTCTCGATGATGTCAGCAAGGCGATCCTGATCCGGAAGGCCATCATTGAATGTGCCGGGGACCTTAAGGTTTATGCAAAGAAGAAGGACGCCGGCGGCTTTATCAGCCAGATGAGGACCATCATCACGGAGTTTTATCAGTACGGGATCACCGTGGAGGAGCTGAAAAGAGCAGAAGAGAGGGCTTCCGGGAATCTCTTAAAGGCCAAGCTTTCCGATGTGCGGATGATCTATGAGCATTTTCATAGGAGGCTCCATGAGGGGCTTTCCGTACCCGAGGAGATGCCGCAGCTGCTTTTGAAAAACATTTCCCGGTCGGAGCTTCTGAAGGACGCTTATATCGTATTTGACGGCTTTACCGGGTTTACGCCGGTACAGCTGAAACTGATAGAACACATCCTTTCGATGGCGGCGGAGGTCTCCTTTGCAGTGACGGTCGATCCGAAGGCGGAGCCTTACCGGAGGATGCGCGGGCGCTCCGGCATTTCGGATCTTTACTGGATGAGCCGGGAAACGGTTGCAAAGGTGTCGGAGGCTGCGGAGAAAAACCGTATCCTGAAATCAGAGGATGTGATCCTGGAAAGATCCATACGTAAGCCCGGGGTAGAGATCGCGGCTGCTTCGGACCCGGTGGATGAGGTCCGCTTCCTGGTCAGAAAGATCCGGCGGGCAGCATTGCTCGAAGGGATCCCCTATCGGAGGATGGCGGTTGCCGTGACGGATCCTGCCTCCTATCGTGAGATCCTCCGGCGGGAGATGACGAAGGCTGCGATCCCGTGGTTTATGGATACACGCGCGGATGCCGGCGGATCCCCTGCAGTGGAAATGATCCGCGCAGCCCTTTCCGTAATCACGGAAGGCTACAGCTTCAATGAAGTGATGCGATATCTGCGGAACCCCTTAAAGATCACGGACCACGCGATAAGAGAGAGGGTGGATTTGCTGGAAAACCGCCTGCGGGCGGAGGGCACCCGGGGAAGGGAGCGGATCCGTGCAGCCCTTTTGGAAGCGGATGTCGATATGGACGAGGTTTTCCGGCTGCATGACCGTCTTCGTGAGGCAGACCGGCTTTCCGGAAAAACAGATGCCATGCTCGCTTTCTTTGAAGAGGCGGGTATCGAAGAACGGGCAAACGAGCTTGCATTACGGCTTGAGGAAAGGAAAATGGAACGGGAAGCGGGAGAGATCGTAAGGATCACGGAGCAGATCCCGCTGTTGTTCGCAAGACTTTCCGCCGTACTCGGCGAGGAAGGCGTCAGTATGCGGGACTTTACCCGCCTTACAGAGGCCGGCTTTGCGGACCTTAAGACAGGGATGCTTCCCGCAAGAGTCGATGTGCTGCAGATCGGCGATCTCAAGCGCAGCCGTTTTGATGATATCGATGTGTTATATATTCTCGGAGCAAATGAAGGGCTGCTTCCCTCTGCCGTCAGCGGGGGCGGTATTTTCACCGATCGTGAACGGGAGGAGATGGAGCGCTGTTCGCTTGAACTCGCGCCGGATGACAAGACCGACAGCTGCAACCAGCTGTTTTACCTGTATATGCTCATGCATAAGCCGTCAAAAAGGATCGTGATCACTTATGCCGCGGAGGGCAGGGACGGCCGCGGGCGAAAGCCCTCCGAGGTGGTGGGAGAGCTGCTTCGGGGGCATTACCATGGCTTCAGGGATGTGACCTTTATGAGCGGTGAGGATGCGGCGCAGTCTGCGGTCTCCTACGAGGATGCCCTGTCTTCTTTTGCGGAGCTTCTCGGTCAGCCCGACAGGGATCCTGAACGTCTTAAAGGCCTGGGAAGGCTGCTGCTTTCGGATCCTGTCAGCCAGAAAAGAGCAGGAGAGCTGATCGATGCGGCGATGCACACGCATACGATGGAAAAGCTGCAGCCGGCTGTTGCAGCCCGCCTTTATAAGGATACGCTTTCGGGATCGGTTACCCGCATCGAGCAGTTTGAAGGCTGCCCCTTCAGCCATTTCCTGAGGTATGGGCTGAAGCTTCGAAAGCGCCAGGAGTTTGATATTGAGGCAATTGACATTGGAAACCTTTATCACAGCTCACTTGATCTGGTCTTCAGAATGGCGGCAGATAAGAAGAAAGAGATCTTCTCGATCGATGACCAGACGCTTATGGGGATGTGCGAAGAGGCTGTCCGCCTGACGGCGCGGGACTATCATAACAGCATCATGGAATCCTCCGCCAGGGCACGGTACATTTCGGGAAGGGTCCTGAAGATCACCGGACGTACGGTCTGGGCCCTCAAGCAGCAGCTCCTTAAGGGCGGGTTCACGACACTCGGGACCGAGCTTCCCTTCCGGTATCGCGAGGACCGGCTGGACTTAAGCGGTGTGATCGACAGAGTCGACTGCTGTACGGTCGGAGACCGGGTCCTGGTCAAGGTCATCGACTATAAGTCCGGCAGCACCAGATTTGACTTAAAGCTTGTGAAAAACGGCCTGCAGCTGCAGCTCGTGACCTACATGGACATGGCGCTGAAGCTTGCGGGAGGCCGGTTTAAAGGCTCTCACGAGCCTGAACCGGCAGGAATGTTTTATTATCATATCGCAGATCCTGCGGTGGACTATAAAAATGTGTCCCTTCCGGAGGATGTGGAACGGGAGAAGCTCGACACCCTTCGCATGGAAGGAGCCGTATCGGAGGAGGCAGAGACGGTGCTTTGTATGGACAACACATTAAGCGTCCCTGCAGATGCGGCGATCACGGCAAAGGAGCTTCGCAACTCCGCAGTCATACAGTCCAGGGGAGCCTGTGTGCTTTCGAAGGAGGGCTTCGAGACCTTGATGCGGGACTCCAGGGAGAGGATGCACAAGGATGCGGACCGGATCCTGGATGGTGAGATCGGCGTGAAGCCCTATCGCAGCGGCGGCAGGACCCGCTGTGATTACTGCGATTACCACAGCGTCTGCGGCTTCAGTGAGAAGCTTCCGGGCTTTTCTTACCGGAAGCTGGAGGAACTGCTATGAAACTTAGCAAGCCGGGCCCTGAGGCGCGGTTTCCTTATGTTTTTTGCACATGAAGGATAAGTATGAACTGGAGTGAAGAACAGAAAAAGGTCATAGAGACCCGCGGGTGCAATCTGCTGGTCTCGGCTGCGGCCGGAAGCGGCAAGACGGCCGTTTTGGTAGAGCGGATCATCGGACTGATCACGGATCCAAAGGACCCGATATCTCTGGATGAGCTTCTGGTGATGACCTTTACCAGAGCCGCTGCGGAGGAGATGCGCGAAAGAGTCGGCAGAGCCTTAAGCGAGAGGATCGAACAGGAGCCGGAGAACAGCTGGCTGAAGCTGCAGCGCGCGATCCTTCCCAGGGCGAGGATCGCCACGATCGACTCTGTATGCCAGAACCTGATCCGCCAGTATTATCAGGAGCTGGAGATCGATCCCGGTTTTCGTGCGGCGGAAGAGAGTGAGCTGAAGCTCCTTCGGATGGACATCCTGGAGAAGATGATCGGCGAACAGCACGAGGAAGCAGGCGAGGCTTTCCTGAACCTTGTGGACAGCTTTTCGGGTAAAGGCATGGATGAGCGTGTTTCGGTGCTGATCGAGAAGCTGAGCAGCTTTGCGGATTCCTGTGAGTGGCCGGACCGTTTTCTCAGTGAGCAGGAGGAGATCTGCAAAAAGGAGGAGGCCGGAGAGCTTTCCGGGCTTCCCTGGTATGAGGCTGTCATGGAGTGGATACAGGAAAGCACCAAAGAGTATCTGCCTCTTTTATCCCGCGCGGAGGAGCTCTGTGAGGAACCGGGCGGTCCGGATCCCTATCTTGACGGTGTGCGGGAGTGTATCGGCTATGCCCGCATCATTACAGGGTGCTGCGAATATGAGGATCTCTGGGGCAAGGTACAGCAGATGCGCTTTTCTTCTCTTAAAAGGACGAGCAAGGCCAAGCATGATCCGGAAATGACCGCTTTTGTAAAGGCTGTCCGGGACGGCTTCAAAGCCTTTGTCACCGATAAGCTGCAGGGAAGGTTCCTGCTTTTAAAGCCCGAAGACCTTAAGCTGTCTGCGGCGGGAACAGCCAGGATCAACCTGGAGCTTATCCGCCTTACGAAGATCTTCCGGGAGCGGTATGCGGAAAAGAAGCGCGAGAAAAACCAGGTGGATTTCAGTGATATGGAGCATCTTGCGCTGCAGCTTCTGTATGAAGACACAGGAGACGGGATGCGCCCGAATGCGCTTGCCGATGAGCTTGCGGGGCAGTTTAAGGAGATCATGATCGATGAGTATCAGGATTCCAACGGCGTTCAGGAAGCGCTGCTCGCCGCCCTTTCCGCGGAGCGCTTCGGAAGGCCCGACATCTTCATGGTCGGCGATGTAAAGCAGAGCATTTACCGTTTCCGGCAGGCGGAGCCGCATCTTTTTATCGACAAATATCAAAGCTACACGGAGGACGGCATACACAAAAGGATCGAGCTGAACAAAAACTTCCGAAGCCGCGCGGAGGTCCTTTCATCGGTCAATGATGTGTTTGACTGCATCATGCGCAAGGAGCTTGGCGGCGTGGAGTATGACGATAAGGCCAGGCTGTATCCGGGTGCCTCCTATCCGGACCGGGAAGACTGCCGGACAGAATTTCTGGTCATGGATCCGGGCAGCGGGACAGAGGATGATGTTGATACCGAGGAAGCGGAATACCGCATGATCGCGGGCCGTATCCTTAAGCTGTGCCAGGCAGGCCCGGAGGAGGGCTTTACGGTACAGGACCGGCAGACAGGAAAGCCCCGGAGGGCGGAGTTTCGGGACATTGCCGTACTGATGCGTGCCGCAAAGGGACATGCGGAGAAGCTGGTCGACATCCTTTCCGAGTATGGGATCCCGGCATACTTTCAGAATTCCACAGGATACTTTTCCGCCCCGGAGGTGGAGGTAATGCTTGCCCTGCTCAGCGTGATCGACAATCCCCGGCAGGATATCCCCCTCGATGCAGTGATGCGGAGTCCTATCGGCGGCTTCAGTGATGATGAGCTGGCATTGATCCGCGCTTCCTATGAGGAAAGCTGTGCCGCCCGGGGTACTGCTCCGGAGGATTTTTACGAGGCGGTAAAATTCAGGGCGGCAGAGGATGAAAAGACACAAAGCTTTCTCCGGCGCCTTGACGGATGGCGGGAGATCGCCGATGTGGTCCCGGTGCACCTTCTTCTGGAGCAGCTTTTCAGCGACACCGGGTACTATGATCAGACGGCCGCGGGACCGGACGGCATGATCCGCAGAAAGAATCTCGATATGCTGCTCGAAAGTGCGGAGTCCTATGGTCAGCTGAATTATCACGGACTGTTTCAGTTTACGAGATATATAGAGCAGCAGAAAAAATACGATACCGATCACGGCGAGGCCGGTGCCGTCACGGAAAATGACAACATCGTGAAGGTCATGACGATCCACGGATCAAAGGGGCTGGAGTTCCCGGTCGTTTTTCTGGCACGCATGGCCACTGCACCCAAGGGAAATGACAGGGAGGAAGGAATCGTTGCGGACCGGGAGCTCGGACTCGGAGGAGACTATACGGATCCTGAAAGCGGCATCCGGTATCCGGGGCTCAAAAAAGCCTTTATCAAGGAAACATATGCAAGGGAAGACCAGGGCGAGCAGCTCAGGCTTTTCTATGTGGCGATGACCAGAGCGAGGGAAAAGCTGATCCTTACGGCAGCGCGCGCCAAAGCTTCCGAAAGATGTGAAGACGCTCTGAATACAGCCTCCGCCTTTTTTGCGGAGCAGAGCGCGGATGAGAAGCTTCCCGTACAGCTGATCCGGAAATATCATAACTGGATGGACTGGCTCCTCCTTGCGATGGCAAAGAACAGGGAGAGCATTGCGCTTAAGATCCTGACGCCGGGAGAGTTAAAAGCAGAGGCTGAAAAAAGGACCGGGGACCGGAACAGGTATCTTCAGGAGCTCCTTAAGGACATGGAGAGTGCCGGCGGAAAAGGAAACAGGATGGAAGAGCAGGAAACGATCCTTCATTCCGTATATCCGTATGAGGCAGAGACAAGACTTAAGCCGAAGATCTCCGTTTCGGAGATCAAGATGCGTTCCTTTGCAGATGATATTCCCGCTGAAGCTTCCGAAGCTTCGGATCAGCAGGATGCTCAAAAGGAACAAGAGCAGAAAAAAGCCAAGGAGAGTACGGCTGCGGATTATGATGATGCCGCGGCAGCAGCGGAGAGCTACTATGAGGAGCTCTGGCAGAGAAAAAGAGCTCCGGTTAGCAAGGGCGCTCTGAGAGGCACTGCCTTCCACCGTGCCCTGGAGCTTTTAAGCTACAAAGGCACCGCGGATGATATGCTTTCCGGGCTTTCGTCCGGCGGCCGTATGGATAAGGAATCCCTGGAGCTTTTGGATAAAGAGGCGGTCAGGACTTTTCTGGCATCTTCCTTAGGACAGCGTATGGCAAGGGCGGCTTCTGAAGGAAAGCTGCACCGTGAGCAGCACTTTATGATCGGAAGGCCTGCCTTCGAGCTGGACCCGGAAACCGAAAGCCATGAGCTGCAGCTTCTGCAGGGCATCATTGACGCTTATATCGAAGAGGAAGACAGCATCAGCCTGATCGATTACAAGACCGATTATGCGGTCGACGAATCTGTACTGATCGGGCATTACCGCACCCAGCTCGAGCTGTATGCGGGAGCACTTGAGCAGCTCACCGGGAAAAAAGTCACGGAAAAGATCATTTACAGCACGCATTTAAAGAAGGAAATACTGCTGTAAAGGCAACGCGGGATATGCTATAATGTGCCAATAAGCTCTTGGAAAATGGACGAAAAAAGATAGTTCACTTTCCTGTTTTCGGACATTTGACAAGGCAGCGGAGCATCGCAAAGCTTATTCATGCGGTGATACATTATGATCAAAAACGACTGGCTCGGACCATTGTCCGCGGAATTTAAAAAACCCTATTACAAAGAGCTGTACTATAAGGTAAAGGATGAGTACACGCACTATCCGGTCTTCCCGAAGGCGGCGGATCTTTACCAGGCTTTTGAGCTGACGCCTCTTCATGAGGTAAGGGTCGTGATCCTCGGACAGGATCCCTATCATGGAGACAATCAGGCGCACGGGCTCTGCTTTTCCGTAAATCCGGGTGTGGAGATCCCTCCATCCCTCCGCAACATCTACCAGGAGCTGCACGATGATCTCGGATGCCGCATCCCCGATAACGGGTATCTGGTGCCCTGGGCGAAGCAGGGCGTGCTGCTTCTGAACACGGTGCTGACGGTGCGGGCGCACCAGGCATTTTCCCACAGGGGGATCGGCTGGGAGCAGTTTACGGATGCCGCGATCCGGGCAGTCAACGAGGTCGACCGGCCCGTCGTATTTATGCTCTGGGGGAAGCCGGCACAGGAAAAGGCGAGGATGCTGAATAATCCGAAGCACCTTATCCTGAAGGCGCCGCATCCAAGCCCGCTTTCCGCATCCCGCGGCTTCTTCGGCTGCAGACACTTTTCACAGTGCAACCGCTTTCTTCTGGAGCATGGGGAAAGGCCGATCGACTGGCAGATCCCCGACATCCATTCGTGAGCATTACCTGAGGACATCATGATTATCGTTGAGATTTTAAAAGTAGTTTTATTCGGAATCGTTGAGGGCTATACGGAGTGGCTTCCGATCTCCTCCACGGGGCATCTGATCCTGCTGGAGAATCTGATCCATCTGCAGCAGCCGGAGGATTTCTGGAATGTATTCAAGGTCGTGATCCAGTTAGGAGCGATCCTCGCCGTGGTCGTCCTGTACTGGCCAAAGCTCTGGCCGTTTTCAAGGACGAAGACGAGCGCGCAGAAGAGGGCGGTATGGTCGCTTTGGACCAAGATCATCATTGCGTGCCTTCCCGCGGTCATCGTGGGACTGCCGCTCGATGACTTCCTGGATGCGCACTTAAGCACGCCGACCGTGATCGGCTGCACGCTGATCATCTACGGCATTGCGTTTATTTTCCTGGAGCAGAGCAACAGGAAAAAGATCTTTCCGATCAATAAGATGTCCAGGCTGGACTACCGTACGGCGGTCCTGATCGGCGCGTTTCAGTGTCTGGCGCTGATCCCCGGGACCTCGCGTTCCGGTGCTACGATCCTGGGCGCCATGATCCTCGGCTGCTCCCGTCCCGTGGCTGCGGAATTTTCCTTCTTTTTAGGCATTCCGGTCATGTTCGGCGCGAGCCTCCTGAAGATCGTAAAGCACGGCTTCGGATTCACCGGGCTTCAGCTTTTTGAGCTGATTTTCGGTATGGCGGTATCCTTCCTGGTCGCGGTCTATACGATCCGCTTCCTTATGAAGTACATACGGAAAAACAACTTCACGGTCTTCGGTTATTACCGGATCGTACTCGGCATCATCGTGCTGATCTGGTTCACGATCCTCGGACACTGAAAATGGGACTTGCATTTTCAGCATTTATTTGATACGCTGTTGTGGAAAATAAATGCAGGAGGAAGTCCCATGGTTAGCAATATGAAGACCGATAAGCTTTCTGAGTCATTTGTTTTCCATTGGTATTGTTATCAAGGGTGATTGCATCGCAGTCACCCTTTCTTTTTGTAAAGAGGAGGGTTTATGAATAATCAGGATGCCATCAGAGATGCCAGGGAGCTGGGTACGCCCAAAATGCTGATCCTTGGTCTGCAGCACATGTTTGCCATGTTCGGAGCAACGGTCCTTGTTCCGACCTTGACAGGCTTAAGCGTTTCCGCAACGCTGCTGTTTGCCGGCCTTGCGACGCTGTTCTGCCACTTAGTTACCAAGAAAAAGGTGCCGGTCTTCCTCGGCTCGTCCTTTGCGTTTCTCGGCGGATATTTTGCGATCGCGCCCAACGGTGAGCCGGAACTGCTTCCCTATGCCTGCTTCGGCGTGGCCTGCGCCGGTCTTTTGTATGCGGTCCTTGCAGTGCTTTGCAGGACCTACGGTTCCCGCCGCGTGGTACGCTTCTTCCCGCCGGTCGTGACCGGACCGATCATCATTGCCATCGGTCTCTGCCTTTCCGCTTCCGCGATCCAGAACTGCACGCAGAACTGGTTCATCGCTCTGGTAGCGATCGTGGTCGTGATCGTATGCAACCTCTGGGGCAAGGGCATGATCAAGATCATCCCGATCCTGATCGGCGTCGTTTCCTCCTATCTGGTGGCTGCGCTGATGGGAAAGGTCGATTTCACCGGGGTCCGCGAGGCGGCCTGGATCGGCTTCCCGATCAAATATGAGAATACGGTGTTCTCCATTTTCACGGGAGGAAACCTGAATACCCATCTTCTGCTTACCGCAGCGGTCACGATCATTCCGATCTCCTTTGCGACAATGATGGAGCATGTGGGTGATATCTCCGCGATCGGTTCGACCGTCGGACAGAACTTCATCGAAGATCCGGGTCTGCACCGCACCCTTACCGGCGACGGCGTGGGTACCGCGATCGCGGCACTCTTCGGTGCCCCCGCCAATACGACCTACGGTGAAAACACCGGCGTGCTTGCTCTTACCAGGGTCTTTGATCCGAGGGTCATCCGTCTTGCAGCCGTTTATTCGATCATCATTTCCTTCTGCCCGAAGTTCTCCGAGCTGATCCACGCGATGCCGGCAGCGACCATCGGCGGCGTGTCCCTGATCCTTTACGGCATGATCTCCGCGATCGGTGTCCGCAACGTGGTGGAAAACAGGGTCGACTTCTCCAATACGAGAAATATCATTATTGCTGCGCTGATCCTGGTCCTTTCCATCGGCATCAACTACGGGCTCGAGGGCGGCGCGATCCAGATCCCGGTCGGCTCCGCAACGATCGGCCTTACCGGCCTTGCGGTCGCTTCCTTTGTCGGAATCGTTTTGAACGCTGTGCTGCCCGGACGGGACGAGGCATTTGCCGATAACCCGCAGGATGCAGGCAGCCTCGGAAAGTATTGATCAAATCGATCAGAGCTGTCCGGAATCCACAATGATCTGGCCGGGAGGGATCCCGGCCGTTTTCTTTGGGGAAAGTTATGCGAAAATCCGATAACCGGAATAACTTGACGGCAATGCTTTAATGTGTTAACATACTAGCGCGATATCAGCATTACGCTGTATTGTTTCGCATAAGGATTTGACACGGAGGAATGACAATATGAAAAAAGTATATCTCGCACTTGCAGCAGGCATGCTCGCGCTTGCAGCTCTGACCGGCTGCGGTTCAGAGTCAGCTGCTCCTGCAACCACTGCAGCTCCGGCAGCAACGGAAGCCGCAAAGGAAGAGGCTCCTGCAGAGACCGAGGCAGCAGCGGAAGCTTCGGAAGGAACGTTCGTTTTCAAGCATGGCTTTGACCTTGATTATCCGCCGTATTCCTATATCGGAGACGATGGAACGACCGGCGGCTTCGATGTCGAGATGGCACAGGCTGTATGCGATTATTACGGCTGGGAGTATGAAGCGGTCCCGTTCAACTGGGATGCCAAGGACGCGGAGCTGAACGCGGGAAGCTGCGACTGCATCTGGTC
>CAMNFX010000015.1 GCA_946537585.1 uncultured Lachnospiraceae bacterium | reverse complement strand
GCCTCAGACTGAAGCTGTGACCAGGGGGATCAAAAGGGCCTCCCGGAAACGCTCGAGGAGGTCCTCCAAAGAAGCATTCCCGGGGCTTAAGCTTTGCGCACGGAGCTTCGCTTGCGGGGGAAGGGGACTGACAGTATCATTCTGACAGAACAGATCCGTCTGCGTGAGCAGGCAGATGTCCGCGAGCCCTTCCAGATTGATAAAGGCGGCGGCAAGCTCGGGCGTGACGAGACTCTCAGGCGTCAGAATACAGGCATTTTTGAATATGTCAGAAACACAGGGGCTGCCCGTCGATATCAAATCGTCTTTAAGCCTCTGCGGCTTTGAAATATCCGGATCAGAAGGCCTGGCCGTCATTTCGGGAAAATCATCCGTGGTATGGCAGTCACGGTAAGAATAAGCGGAAAAAGAATTCAGTTTCCTTAGAAAGATCTCCGGACGGTGGACAGCTTCGGCGATCGGGCGCATGAATGCACAGGCGCCGGCAACCAGGATGGTCCTTGCCGTTCCTTCCGGTATGACAGGCTCATAGGATGCGTGCGCCTTGAAGGGGCGTCCTTTGCTTCCGTCCGCTTCCACGAGAACATAATCCGCAAGTTCGGAAAGCTCCAAAAAGGAAAGGGGCGGCGCAGTATATTTCCCGCTGCTTTCTTCCGGGGTGCCGATACAGAGGACGGGGGAATACGATAAAGCTTCCCGAATAAGCCTGGTGATGGAAGCCGAAACATTCTTTCCGGCATTTTTCTTTCCTCCGGGTGCCGGAAATGATACGGGTCCTGGAGCAGGATCCTCAGGATCATTTCGCGGCATTTTTATAAGGCAGTTTCCGTCCGGCAAAGCTTCGATGCAGGGGTACTCCTGAAAAGGATAGATGTGTGTACTCGTACAGAGGATGACAGTTGAACGGGGATCCCCTGCAGGAGACCTGGAAAGCTCCGCGGCAAGCGTACGGAGCAGTGTGGTTTTCCCGCCTCCTCCGATGACCGCAGTGATACCGGGGCGGACCGAAAGTGCATCACAGAGGGGAGTATTTGTTTTATTCTGCTTATAAATCATGATCAGATTCCGGCTTTTGTGAGATCAGTGTGCATAAAGCGGTTCTAACAGGACCCTTCATGATTCCGTATGGCATGCTTCCTACATTATTCTAAATGAAAACAGGCTGAAAATCCACGGGAACAGGGAGGAAGCAATGATCCGCCGGGAACAATGTTATCGGTTTTGATACTCATTATAAAGACACGGCCGGCTGCCGCCTGTTTGTCTGTCAGGATGCAGGAAAACAGAAACTTCAGACATTCAAGACGGCACCGGATCGCTAAAGGAGGGAGATATTATGCTGGACGCAAGAGGAAAGGCCTGTCCGCTGCCGGTCGTACTGGCTATGAAGGAACTGGACAGAATGGATCCTGGAGAGATCCTGGAGGTCCTGGTCGATAATGAAGCTGCCGTCGGGAACCTCACCCGCATGGCATCCGGAAAGGGTGCCGAAGCCAGAAATGAAAAAGACGGGGATGACTGGCGTGTATTTATAACCAGGGGCAGCACCGGCGAGGCAGCAGCTTCCAAAGAGCTTGCGGGTCAGGAAGCGGAGAATGCTTTCTGTGATGCATCTGGCGGACGCAGGGGCACTCTTGTGGTGGCCATTGGCACAGACTGCATGGGACAGGGTGACGATAAGCTCGGCAGGATCCTTATGAAGAGCTACCTTTTCTCTCTGACACAGCAGGAAGAGATCCCGAAAACCATACTGTTCTTTAACGGCGGCGTAAAGCTTACGACAGAGGGAAGCGAATCACTGAAGGATATCGAAGAGCTCGCAGCGCGCGGTGCGGAAATCATGAGCTGCGGCACCTGCCTGGACTTTTACGGTTTGAAGGAGAGCCTGAAGGTCGGAGGCATTACCAACATGTATGCCATCGCGGAGACGATGCAGAAGGCAGACCGCCTCGTGCGGATCTGAGTTACTGTCAGTTCCTTCCGACCGGAAACCGATGCCGGAAGGGAGGACGGATGAAAGGAAAACAATCAGAAGGATGCTGCTCTGATGATCTATATGAATCATGCCGCAACTGCATATAAGCGCCCGCCGGAGGTGGCGGAAGCGGTCATGGAGGCGCTGTCCTCCATGGGAAACGAGTACCGGGGGAGCTCTGCCGGGGAGATGAGTGCAGCGCGTACGATCTTCGGCTGCAGAAAAAGACTTGCAGAGCTGTTTCATTTTCCGCATCCTGAGCGTGTCGTACTGACTGCCAATGCCACCACGGCCATGAACATGGTCCTTCTGGGCAGCTTTTCCCGAGGGGACACCGTGATCGCAACCGACTGGGACCATAATTGCGTGCTCCGGCCGCTGCACATCCTGGAACAGCAGGGGATTCGTGTGCTCTGGTGGAGAGCGGATCAGGACGGCCGGCTGGATCCGGTCAGCCTGCAAAGGCTGATCGAGGAGGAGGGCAGGATCCGGGCCCTGATCTGCACACATGCCTCCAACCTGACCGGGCGGCTGCTGGATCTTGAGCAAGTTTCCGGAATCATAAAGAAACACGGGATCCGGCTGATTGTGGACGCTTCCCAGACGGCCGGGGCTTTTCCTATAGACATGGAGGCAGCCGGGATCGATGTTCTGGTCTTTACCGGTCACAAGTCCCTCATGGGACCCCAGGGGACCGGCGGAATGTGTGTTGTTCCGGATCTGGATATCCGGCCGCTGATCAGCGGCGGTACCGGTTTTCTGTCCTATGAGCCTGCGCAGCCTGAAAGCTGGCCGGCACACCTTGAAGCCGGCACGCCGAACGGGCACGGCATCGCCGGACTGAAGGCTGCTGTGGAGTATATCCTCGCAAGAGGACCGGAGAAGATCCACCGCCGGGAAATGGAGCTGACAAAGCGTTTTCTAAAGGGCATTTCAGGGATTGACGGCCTCGGGATCTACGGCTGGGATGATGAGGGAGCACGGGAAGCTTCTTTGTATGGCAGCTTACCGGAGCCTTCGGGCGGGGAAAATGCCATGCCTGATGCAGGCACGGAAATGACCCCGCCGGGCCACATGCCTGTTGTGGCGCTGAATATCAGGGACATCCCATCCGAGGAAGCGGCAGATATGCTGGCGGAGCATTTCGGGATCGCCGTGCGCGCAGGAGCTCACTGTGCCCCGCGGATGCACAGGGCGCTTGGAACCATGCAGCAGGGAGCCGTTCGTTTTTCCTTCGGGTATTTCAATACCGAGGAGGAGATCGACAGCGCTGCAAGAGCGCTGAAGGAGATCGCCGCAGGATGAAGACATATCTGGTCGTTACCTTTGCCTCAACCTTTGACGCCATGGAGGCAGAGGAAAAATGCAGGGAGAAAAATGTTCCGGGGCGCCTGATCCCGCTTCCCCCGGATATCCGGGCAGACTGCGGTCTGGCATGGCGTATGCCGCCGGAAGCGGAAGAAGAGTTTGATCAGGCGGTGAGAAACACATCCGGAAGGTATCTGAAGGAGTTCAGATACTGATGTACGGGATGGTGAATGACTGCGGTCATGACGCGGCTGCAAATATCCTGCATGAAGGCATCCGCATGGCGGCTGAAGCGGAGTTCACACAGTTCAAAGGAGAAAAGATTCAGATGCTGGTGTTGATACGGGGTGCCGGAGATATAGCCTCCGGGATCGCCCTGAGGCTATACAGGGCCGGAATGGATGTCGTGATGACCGAGATCCCTCATCCGACGGCGATCCGGAGGACCGTGTGCTTTTCGGAAGCGCTGCGGCTGGAATCTGAGATCAGGGTCGAAGATGTTGCTGCCGTTCCGGTCCTCCAAAAACCGGCGGATAAAAGAAACAGGGAGAAGCTGCGGGAGCAGGTCTTTTCGATCCTTGGTTCCCGAAAGATCGCGGTGATCGAGGATCCGGATGCTTCCTCAAAGGAATGGCTTCAGCCGGACGCGCTTGTAGATGCGATCCTTGCAAAGAAAAACCTCGGTACAGGGATCACGGATGCGCCTGCGGTCATAGCCGTGGGTCCCGGTTTTACTGCCGGTCTTGACTGTCATGCCGTGATCGAGACCAAACGGGGGCATACGCTCGGACGCGTTATCTATGAGGGAACGGCGATCCCGAACACCGGAGTGCCGGGAAATATCGGAGGCTATACCACAGAGCGGGTGCTCCGGGCTCCGGCGGCAGGCATTTTCCATACAGTACGTAAGATCGGGGATCATGTGGAAGCAGGAGATACCGCAGCTTATGTGGAACAGCCTGACGGCAGCCGGGTGCCGCTTTGCTGCCATATCGGGGGCGTTCTCCGCGGACTTCTGCCGGATGGAACTCCGGTGGAAATGGATATGAAAAGCGGAGATGTAGATCCGAGAGATGTGGGAAAAAACTGCTACACCGCCTCTGATAAAGCTCTTGCTGTGGGAGGAGGAGTGCTTGAGGCGGTCCTGAACCTTACGGGAAAACTCAGAATGTCACGCGGATGATATAACGGGACTTCGCTCCTTTTTGTTACGGCAGGGGCGCAGGACTGTGTTATACGAATATTTGTGCAAAACGGCGTTCACCGGTCACGGGAAGATGCGGGATCGGCCCTTGGCCGTGCTGCGCAACTGGAAGAATCAGGAACAGATCATGAAAAAAACGGATTCCGTAAAACTTACCAAACTGGCGGAATGTGCCGGCTGCGGCGCCAAGGTGGGCGCAGGAGAGCTCGCGAAGCTTCTGGGAGACCTTCCGGTCAGAAGAGATGAAAATCTTCTGGTAGGCTTTGATAAGAGCGATGACGCGGCAGTATATAAAGTAAGCGGAGATCTGGCAATCGTACAGACACTCGACTTCTTTCCGCCGATCGTGGACGATCCCTATGCTTTCGGAGCGATCGCCGCTGCCAATGCGCTCTCGGATATCTATGCCATGGGAGGAGAGCCGAAGACTGCCCTCAATATCATGGCCGTGCCGGAGGATATGCCGAAGGAACATGTGCACGCGATCTTAGAGGGGGGCTATGCCAAGGTCGCCGAAGCGGGCGCAGTGATCTGCGGGGGACACAGCATTTATGACAGGGAACCCAAATACGGGCTTTCTGTCACGGGCTTTGTCCATCCGGACAGGATCCTTACCAATGCCGGTGCCCGGCCGGGAGATGTCCTGATCTATACCAAGAGAGTCGGCATCGGGGTACTGACAGCCGGCTGGAAGGCGGAAATGCTTTCTGAAGAAAGCAAAAAAAGCATGCAGGAACAGATGATGCTTTTAAATAAAGCTGCGAGAGACATTATGATCCGATTCCGGGTCCATGCCTGTACGGATGTAACGGGCTTCGGAATGCTCGGCCATCTTCTGGAAATGGCGGAGGGCTCCGGCACCCGGATCAGCATAGAGACCGGGCAGATCGATTTTATACCGGAGGCGGCAGAGCTTGCGAAAATGGGGGTGCTTCCTGCAGGAATGTACCGCAACCGCCATTTTGCGGAGGAAGAGGTGGATCCGGGTGATGCCCCCGTCTGGATGCAGGATCTCCTGTATGATCCGCAGACCTCCGGAGGCCTCATGATGGCGGCTGATCCCGGGGATGCGGACGCTTTGCTTTCGGAGCTTTTAAAGGATCCTCAGGTACAGTCGGCACAGCGGATCGGTACTGTAGAGGAATATACCGGTGGAAAAAGGATCCGTCTGTACTGACGGATGACAGTGATCATGCAGGAACATAAGTATAAGGAAATGCTGATCTGATCAAAGGTTCCTGTGCGCAAAAGGTGTCTGATACGGAGAAACTTATGAATCTGGAAGGCAGAGAGCTGTTTAAAAAAGCCGCGGAGCTGGAAAAGGCAGGGATGCCCGTTATCATGTGTACCGTTGTGTATACGGAAGGGTCTACACCCAGGAAGCCCGGGACCCATATGATCGTTGCCGGGAACGGCGAGAGCTTCGGCACGGTCGGCGGCGGCCGGGTGGAGCATCTGTGCCTGGATCACGCGATGAAAATGCATGCTTCCGGAACCTCAAAAGAGCTTTCCCGCTTTCTTTCCTTTAACATGAACAGCGCTGACAATGAGGGGCTTGTCTGCGGCGGACAGGCAGCGGTCGTATTCTGGCAGCCGGAAAACGAGGACGGACAGAAGGACTTCTTCTCCCGTCTGCTGGAAGTGACCGAAGACCAGGGAGGATGGCTGGTGCTGGATTACCGTGCGTCAGACAGCAGGTTCAAACGGGAAGAACCCCGGCAGGAAAAAGCGGAAACAGAATCCGGCAAGTCACGGGAGGTCCTTTGCGGCTGTTATCCTGAAGGCAAGCTCCCGGATGTATACGGCCCGTTTATGAAGCTTGCGGCAAGCGGCCGGGAGGGCGTCTATCTCGAAGAGCTTTCCCTTCAGGAAAAAGCGATCCTCATTGGCGGCGGCCATGTCGGTCAGGCGCTTTCACCCGTGCTGAAAAGTCTCGGATTCAGGGTGACGGTGGCAGATGACCGGAGCTTTGTGAAAGATGAAGGGCTGTTTCCGGACGCGGATGAGATCATCTGCTGCAGTTATGACTCGCTGAGGGAAAACATCAGGATCACGGAGATGGATTACGTGGTGGTGACGACCTTCGGACACAGGGGAGATCTGGAGACCCTCAGGAATGTGCTTCCCTGCAGGCCGAAATACCTTGGCTGTATCGGAAGCAGAAAAAAGGCGGCTTATATCAGAGAAAAGCTTAAGGAACTGGGCTTTGATCAGGATGCGGTCGGGAGTATACACTCTCCGGTCGGACTTTCCATCGGAGCGGAGACACCCGGGGAGATCGCAATCAGCATAGCGGCGGAAATGATTGCGGTCCGGCGTCATATGATCACCGGAAAGGGTTTGCCGCTGGTCGATCCCGGAACCAGAATCCATACCTCGGAAAATGAATAAATCAGGCAGGGCAGCATCGCTGTCCTGCCTTTGATGTTTTAAGTGAAAGGGCGGTCATGGCAGAGCTGTCTGCCTGGCTGATGAAAAGCGTTTTATCTGTAAGAAAGGGGATGCAAGTGATGGAAGAGAAGAAAGCAGCCGGTGTGCTTCATGATTTTTACGGACCCTGTCCGCGGGTGGGGGAGCTGATCCCATTAAGCCTGCAGCATGTGCTGGCAGCAGTCGTCGGAGTCATTACACCCGCCATTATTGTTGCCGGGGTATGCGGTTTGAGCGATGCGGAATCTACGATGATGATCCAGGCCGCACTCATCATGACTGCGGTTGCGACTCTCCTGCAGCTTTTTCCGGTGTTCAACCGGATCGGCGCGGGACTTCCTGTGATTATGGGTACAAGCTTTGCCTATGTTCCGACACTTCAGGCGATCGGTGCACAGTTTGACCTCGGCACGATCTTCGGAGCACAGATCGTCGGCGGGTTTATCGCGATCCTCTTCGGCATTTTTGTGAAGTGGATCCGGAAGCTGTTCCCTGACGTGGTGACCGGCACGGTCATTTTCACGATCGGTCTCTCGCTGTATCCGACGGCAGTCCGCTACATGGCAGGCGGCTCCGGAAGCGAGAGCTTCGGCGGCTTAAAAAACTGGATCGTTGCGATCATAACCTTTACCGTGGTGTTTATTCTGAACAATTTTGCCAGAGGCATCCTGAAGCTGGGATCCCTGTTTTTCGGCATGATCGTCGGATATCTTACAGCGCTTTGCATGGGTATGGTGAATTTTGCGGCGCTGTCGGAGGTGCATGCGATCGTAAGCCTCCCGCGCATTCATTACTTTGAGATCAAATTTGTGCCGGCTGCCTGTGTTTCTCTGGCGGTGGTCTATATCGTCAATTCGGTGCAGACCATCGGTGACCTGACATCCACTACCATGGGCGGCATGGACAGGGTCCCCACAGACCGGGAGCTTTCCGGCGGCATTATCACCCAGGGCGTGGTCAGCATCCTGGCCTCCTTTGTCGGCGGACTTCCGACAGCATCCTACAGCCAGAATGTCGGCATTGTTACCGTGAACCGGGTCGTCAACCGTTTCGTGTTCCTTCTTTCCGCCCTGATCCTGCTTGCGGCGGGACTGATCCCGAAGCTTTCCGCATTGCTGACAACGATCCCGCAAAGCGTCATCGGCGGAGCAACGATCTCGGTATTTGCCGTGATCGCCATGACCGGTATACGGATGTTCACCAAAGACGGATTTGATTCACGAAAATCCACGATCGTGGGGCTCTCGGTCGCCATGGGCGCAGGCATCACACAGGTTGCGGGCTCTCTTGCAGGTCCGGGTATGCCGTCCTGGATCGCAACGGTCTTCGGTTCGTCATCGGTCGTTGTTTCCGCGATCCTTGCAATCGTACTGAATCTGGTGCTGCCGAAAAGCGCGAAAAGCTGATGATATGACGGCCTTGATTTTGAGGTTTTGAAAATCAGCACTGTACACGTGAAGTATTGTAGGGAACATCAAATGGTATATGGTCAGCCGGAACATGAAAATAAAGATGCGCGCGGCATCGGATGCGTGCTCATGGCTTCGGGAGCATCAAGGCGCTTTGGCGGCGGCAAAAACAAGCTCCTCGAAGTGCTCGGTACAAAGCCCCTGATCCTGCATACGGCAGAAAGCTGCCGGGCAGCGGGGCTTTCCCCGGTGATCGTGACCCGATCGGAGGAGATCCGAAGGCTTGCAGAAGAAAACGGATATGACTGTGTTCTGCACGATGATCCCGAAAAGAGCGCGACCATCCGGCACGGTCTTGGATCCCTCCTTCAGAGGTCCGGCTCCGGTTCTTCAGCTTCTCTTTCCGGCTGCCTGTTTGTTCCCGGGGACCAGCCTCTTATTCGGCCGGAGAGCATCCGCCGTATGATGCGTGTTTTTTATACTGCCGCCAATAAGAACAAAGCTCCTTACGGTAAGGCGGAGAATGAGGCGAAGGCGTTTGAAAGTACCGGAAAACAAAGCCTTGAGGAATCTCCTGCGGCATGTCCGGATGATCAAACCGGGTCCGCACCCATCGTCCGGCTTTCCTGGAAGGGGGTCGGCAAAAGTCCGGTGCTTTTTCCGAAGAGTCTGTTTCCTGCGCTTATGTCGCTTAAAGGCGATCAGGGAGGCAGCACGATCCTGAAACAGACAGCTTTGCAGACGGAGTTTGAAGCTGAGCCAAAGCACGCTGAACAGGTCGTGCTTGTGGAGGCGGAAACGGAGTGCGAGCTCTGGGATGCGGATACCCCGGAGGCGCTGGAAAGAATCTATGAGGCGTATATCAGACAGATATGCAAAATCTTTCCCCGAAGCATGTAAAGAAGTGTTAGAATAAATACATGAGTACACATGGTGACAGACAATTTAACAGGCTGTTTCTGAGGCTTTACGGGATCCTGGTCGCGGCGGCCATCGTGATCTGCATTGTGGTCGGGCTCCGTCCGGCTTCCAGTCTCTATACGTCCTGGCAGTCAGAGCCCAGCAGCTTTATCAGGAAGTACACCTATCTCGAATATGAGGAAGAGGATACTCCGGCAGGGATCAGGAGAGAGTATGTCTTTACCTGCCCCGAGATCCCCGCAGGAGACAACATCCTGGCGGTATACATGATCCACCAGTTCGGTGCCGTTTATATCGACGGGGAGCTTAAAACGGAGCTGAAGGAACCGGATACGAAGGGGATCGGCAAAACGCCGGGCAGCAACTGGCTGATCGTACCGCTGGGCCCTGAGGATACGGAGAAGCTGGTCACAGTGGAGACCAGGCCTGTTTATCCCGAGGTGCGGCGTACTCCGCTCGCCATGCGGATCACGACCGAGGCGGAGCTTTTCAGGGACTGCTTCCGGGAGGATTTCCTGCAGATGATGATCAGCATCCTGATCCTGGTATCCGGTCTGATCTTCCTGGGCGTTTTTCTGTATTACCGCAGGTTTAACGCTGACCCGCAGTACCTTCTGCTTTATGTCAGCTGTGTAGGCATCATGACGGCCATCTGGCGGCTTACGGACCTTCGGTTCATGGATTATCTGATGGCAGGGTACACAAAGCTGCTTTCCTACATCAGCTTTTCGGCATTGATGATGACGCTGGTGCCGCTTCTGGTGATCGCGTCCACACAGGCGGACGACCGCTTCCAGGTATTCCTGAAGGGAAGCGCGATCGGACTGATGGGGTTTGACGTGATCGTTCTTTTCCTGCAGATCTTCAATGTCTTTGACTTAAGGCAGTTTGCGTACGGCTTTAATATCGGCCTGTTTCTGATCGTGCTGATCAGCACGCTGATCGTGGCAGTACGTGAAGGGGAAAGCACGGGGCCGGTCAATGTTACGGTCATGGTGGTATTTCTGGTCTGCCTGGGCGGAATCACCATCGACGTGACCAGCTACTTTGTGACGCAGAGCTCCACAGGCAGCGTTTACACGCTCATCGCGTTCCTGATCGTTACGGTGGGTGCCGGCATATACACTATGCGCAATTACCTGCGCCAGAAAAAGAGGCTTGAGGAACAGGACAGGGAACTTGCGGAAAACCGGATCTCGATCATGATGAGCCAGATCCAGCCGCATTTCCTTTACAATTCCCTGGCTTCGATCTACTATATGTGCGATGAGGATCCGCAGCTGGCGAAAAAGGCGATCGACGAGTTCTCCTCCTATCTGCGCGTCAACATGGATTCGCTTAAACAGACACGAAATGTCCCGTTTGCAGAGGAGCTCAAGCATATCCGCAATTATCTGAATCTGGAAAAAATGCGTTACGATGACCGGCTTCAGATCTTTTACAACATCGAGACCACGGACTTCCTTGTGCCCGCGCTTTCCATTCAGCCGATCGTGGAAAATGCCGTACGCCATGGCATCAGCAAGCAGCCGGAGGGCGGCATCCTTGATATCAGCGCATATGAAAAAGAAGACTGCTATGAGATCGTGATCGAGGATGACGGCGTGGGATTTGATCCGGAAAAGGGTTCGGACGATACGAGCCGCAGTCATATCGGAATTGAAAATGTCCGCTACCGCCTGAGGGAGATGTGCGGAGGCGAGCTGGAGATCACCTCCGAGATCGGCTTCGGAACGACGGCCACCATCCGGATCCCGAAGGACCGGCAGGGGCAAGCTTCAGAAGGAAGCCAGAAAGCATAAGCGAGGAGAGTCTATGACAATACTGGAAAAGGCAATTACCTACGCCCTGAAAGCACATACGGGGGAGAAACGCAAAAACAGCACATTGCCGTATATCCTGCATCCGCTGGAGGCACTGGTGACCGCAGCATCCCTGACAGACGACATGGAGGTGCTGGCGGCAGTGGTGCTCCATGACACCGTAGAGGACACGGGGATCAGCCTTGCAGACATTGAGCGTGAATTCGGACATTATGTAGCCTGGCTCGTGGACTGCGAGACAGAGGACACGATCGAATATGAGACGGAAGAGATCACCTGGAACATCCGAAAGCAGGAATCCATCGATCATCTCAGGATCACCGCGGATAAAAACGTCCGTATCATCTGGCTTTGCGACAAGCTCTCCAACCTGCGTGCCATCCGGCGCGACTACGACCGCCTCGGTGAAAATATCTGGAACACCTTCCATATGAAGGATCCCGCCAGGCAGGCATGGTATTACCGCACTATCGCGGAGCTTCTGAAGGATGATCTGGGACAGACCGATGCCTTTTTGGAGTACAGCAGGCTTGTGGAGGAAGTATTCCACAGTGTGTGAGTTATTCCACAGCAGTTGTGGATAAAGTTTCTAATTTTATGCACTATTTGTGCACTTATTATCATTGAAAGATAAGCTGAGTGATGGTATGATGCACACGGCAATGGAACTGTTTTCAGCGCTGTTCCTGTCTCCGATGAAATACCGCAGGCAGCAGCCCTGGCGGTTCCGTCAGATCAGGAAATGAATCAGTGATCAAATAAGCATATAACTCCCCATGACGGTGAGCTACACGGCTGGCATGGATGACCCGCTTCCAGGAAAGGAATAGATCATATGACAGATAACTATACCATTGAAGCAATTCCGGTAGCTCCGCTGCGTCTGGCAGCACACATCAGTGCAGATAAGCTCGCAAAGGAAGTAGACGAGGCCCTCGTAGAGTACAGGCAGCACGACATCGTCAAGCTGCAGGAGAAATTCAACGATTCCGTCCTGCTGCGTGATTTCGCGCCCGATTCCTTCCTTCTGGATCTGACCTGCCCGCGTTTCGGAACCGGCGAGGCCAAGGCAGTATTCAACGAGTCTGTCCGCGGTGTCGATGAGTACATTCTCTGTGACATTACCAATTACTCCAATACCTATACCGTCAGCGGCTTCACAAATCATATGTCGCCGGATGACAACTATCAGGACTTAAAGCGCATTATCGGAGCCAGCGTTTCCAAGGCGCACCGCGTCAATGTGATCATGCCGTTCCTCTACGAATCCCGGCAGCATAAGAGAGAGAAGAGGGAGTCACTGGACTGCGCAATGGCACTTGAAGAGCTGGTCAACATGGGCGTTAAGAACATCATCACCTTTGACGCGCATGACCCGAGAGTACAGAACTCGATCCCGCTGAACGGCTTCGACTCCTACATGCCGACCTATGCGTTCGTGAAGGCGATCCTCAGAAAGTTCCCGGATATGGTCATCAACAAGGACACTTTCATGGTCATCTCCCCGGACGAGGGCGCAATGGGACGCGCGATCTTCCTTGCCAACAACCTCGGCGTCGATATGGGTATGTTCTATAAGCGCCGTGATTACTCCAAGGTCGTAAACGGACGTAACCCGATCGTTGCGCATGAGTTCCTCGGCTCCTCCGTCAAGGACAAGACCGTCCTGATCGTAGACGATATGATCTCCTCCGGTGATTCCATGCTCGATACCGCAAGAGAGCTTAAGGAGCGCGGTGCGAAGAATGTTATCGTCTGCTGCACCTTCGGCCTGTTCACAAGCGGCTATGAGCGCTTTGACGAGGCCTACGCGAAGGAATATTTCGATCTGGTCGTCACCACCAACTTAAACTACAAGCCTCAGGACATCTATACCAGAGACTGGTACATGGAGGCGAACATCAGCCGGTATCTTGCGGCTATCATCAACTCCTTCAACTACGACATGTCCGTACAGGGCTTCAGCAACGCCGAGCGGATCCAGAGAGCGCTGCGCGCAAGAGAAGCCGAAAAGTAAAACGTATTACAATGAAAATCATAAAGCTGCCTCTCAGGCAGCTTTTGTGATAAGTCCCCTATATTTCAGGAGAACCATCGTGAAGAAAACCATCGTTGCCGTCGTGGGACGGCCGAACGTAGGAAAATCCACCCTGTTTAATGCCCTTTGCGGCGAAAATGTCAGCATTGTCGAAGATACCCCCGGCGTAACGAGGGACCGTATTTATGCTGACTGCGACTGGCAGAATCATCCGTTTACTCTGATCGATACCGGCGGCATTGAACCGGAATCCGGAGATGTGATCCTCCGTCAGATGCGTGAGCAGGCGCAGATCGCCATCGAGACGGCGGACGTGATCATTTTCATGGTGGATGTCCGGACCGGTCTTGTTGACGCGGACTATACCGTGGCGGATATGCTTAGAAAGAGCAAAAAGCCCGTTGTTCTGTGCGTCAATAAGGTCGACAGCTTCAAGAAGCAGCAAAATGACGTCTACGAGTTTTACAACCTCGGCATGGGGGATCCGATCCCGGTCTCCGCAGCCGGGCGGCAGGGCATCGGAGACCTTCTCGATGAGATCGTAAAGTACTTTAAGGAGAGCGATACGGAAGAAGCGGAGGACGAGCGGCCCAGGATCGCTGTGGTCGGACGCCCGAACGTCGGCAAGTCCTCGATCATCAACCGTCTGCTCGGCGAGAACCGCCTGATCGTGTCGGACGTGGCCGGCACTACCCGGGACGCGATCGATACGGTCGTAACACATAACGGCGAGGAGTATGTTTTTATCGATACGGCAGGTCTCAGACGAAAGTCGAAGATCAAGGAGGACATCGAGCGTTATTCCATCATCCGCACCGTGGCGGCTATCGACCGCTGTAATATCGCGGTCATTGTGATCGACG
>CAMNFX010000014.1 GCA_946537585.1 uncultured Lachnospiraceae bacterium | reverse complement strand
CGCCGCTTGCAGATAAAGCTGATAAAACCCTTTGCCCAGTCAGTCCGTTCAAAGCCGCGTCCCGTCAGGAAAACGGAGGAAAAGATATCATTTCCGAGGCATTTTCTGGCGGCGTCTGTCATGATGCGGTCTCCCAGCTCGGATCCGGATTCATTTTTCAGGATCCCGATATGGAAGGCCTCCTCGAGGTCTGTCCCTTCTACCACCACACTGTTTCTGCTGATGCCGCGCATGACCTTCAGCCGGTAATAGGAAAGCGACTCGTCCGAAAGATCAAAGAGTCCGACCATATTGCTGTATAATTCTTTTTCCTGCGCGAGCGTATAGTATACGAATGCCTCCGCATGACTGATGATCCTGATCCGGGAGCGCTCCACCCCGGAGCTTTCCGCCGCATTTAAGACAGCATCCATGATATCTTTTTCCGGTTTATGAAGGGCGATCACGAGACGGTCGACAATACTCAGATCACGTCCGTTGAGGATCTGCCACAAAACGCTTGCCAGCATTTTGGAAATAAGCTGCTCGGCGCTGTAGGATCTGCGGGCGATCGTCGAGGTGCCTCCCTTTCTGAGAAGGCTTAAGAGCTTGTCCGTGAGCACGCCCTTGCCGGAAAGTGCCATACGGTAAGCAGTCTCACCGATATACCAGAGGTCATCCTTCTTTTCCCGGCAGACCACGGCGGGAACATGCAGCAGTATCTTGTCCTCGCTTCCATATGCAGTTATATAGTCATCGCACAGGTCGATGCCGATGGTCAGTGGCATATCGCTATCCCCGGTTATTGCTGCCATTCTGCACCCGGCTGTCCTGCATTCGCAAAAAGTGACCGATCATCCGTATGTCATCAGTATTCTGCTCATGCACGGGCCGTCTGCCGATCAGGCAGAGGCTGAATGGTTACGCTTTATTTCAACTTATATAGTTCCTTCATGACTTCCCGCGTTTCCACATACTTCAGCATGTTTTCACGCAGCAGCTCCCTGTCCCTGTCCGCGATCGCCTTCAGCATATAGTTGAGGCATTCAAAGCGATCGTCCTTCTGACGGTGGAACTTTGTAACCTTGATCACGCCTTCCTCGGACGGCTGCGTGGCCGAGGGAACATGGTAGATCAGATAGTGCATCTCATCTCCCATGAACAGCAGCGTGGACATCACATAAATGTTCCGGTAGACACGTTTCATGTCTTCCGGATGAAATTCCTTTTCATCCGGCCGGATCCGCACCATAAGGCGCGGCGCAGTCTGCCTGTCCCCATGGTATTCCACGTAAAAGCGGTCACAGATCTCCCGCGGGACCCGGATCTTCTTGCGCAGGACCTTGGTGTAACGGAAGACCAGTCCGTCCGCGATCAGCTTATCCGTCAGCAGCTGGCAGAATTCCGTCTCCTCCGCCGTCAGGGTGTCCTTTTCAGACCAGTATTTCGTCAGCGCCAGAAGCATCAGCTCCGGCTGCTTTAAAGGATCATCCACTGCCTTCAGATAGCTGAACAGAGCTTCAAACAGTATGGAACCGATCACCTCTTCCTCATCCAGGAAGTAGTCTGCGCTGCGGCGGATCAGGTAGGCTCTCACCATCATATCCGTGTAGGCGCAGTGATCGATATAAGTAAGGAAGGTCTCGTCGATATGCTCTCTGCTGTCCGTAAAGAGCAGATATGCCAGCACATTCTCCGGAAGATCATACAGCTTTCGCTTCCGGTTCAGAAGCTCGCTCATCACCCGGTACATTTCTCCGGACGGTCCTTCGTAGGCATAGCCTAAAAGCTCGCATACGGAATCCGGTGCGGCAGACGGATCCTTATCAAAAACACTTTTGCTGATACTGACAAAAACAGGTTCCGGCTGATCGTCCGCCATCGGAATGCTGCCGGAACGGATCAGGGCGTCGAGAAGGTCCGCTGTCAGGGAGCTGTCCTTCTCCCAGCAGCCAAAGCTCTTCATGATCTCCCATGCCTCCGGAGCATGTCCGTATTTTAAGAGCACGCGGCAGATATCCGCTGCGATCTCGGGGGTATAGTCCTCTTTCGAAAGAGAATTGATCCACCGGGGCTCTCCTTCCGTATGGCAGAGCGCCCGGATCAGCTTTGAGCGGAACGCAGGCTTAAGCTTAAGCACGCTGAGCGCCTTCATGCATACGGATATCTCATCCTCACCGGCAGTCCCCCGGTCAGCAATTTCCCTGACCGCGGACAAAAGAAGCATCCGGTGCTCCGGGAAAATATCAAAGCAGCGTCTCAGAAGGTCCGGCCTATCGAACAGGGCTTCATCGGAAATATCCGCGTCTCCGCTGTCCGGAACGATTGCGGCATTCTGGAAATATACGGGCACATAGGCAGCTCTGCCCTTTACTTCCGCCCGCATCGAAATGCCAAGCTCCGGATAACGTACGGTGACATACTTTACATCCGGTGATTTAACAAGGATCCGGCGGCATTTCAGTATGTCGGGAAGGCACTCTGCCGCACGGCGGTCGATCATTCCCGGATAGATCATCCTGTCATAGATCACCCTGAGGTTTTCGCTGATCCTGCGCTCAAGTACGCAGTTCATGGCAAAATGGCTGATCCGCGGCTCATAGATCCCGTACAGTTCAGAATCTCTGTCGACATAGAGCAGAACATTCTTATAGAGCTTTTCGCGGATCATGGCCTCAGGATCCCGGTCATAGGAATAGTACAGCAAAACCTCCCGCGGCATCATTTCATCCGAGTCCGCAGGATAGGCATGGATATAGCTTTCATACAGCCTTGTGACGCTCAGGTTTCTGCGGATGGCCTCCCTGTAAAAAGAAAATGCCTCCGGTGACTCATCCTTGGCACGGATCAAAGCAGCCAGGACGCCTTCGAATAACGGCATATCCTCCGGAAAAACCGTACACAAAAGCTTTTTCTGTTCTTCCTCCGGGGTGCCGTCTGAGAAGCTGCCGGTGCCTTTGGAAGGCTCCCTCCAGAAAAAGCGATCCTCCTCCGGCTGCTCTTCCATTTCCGTGTTCCCGGCAGACTCCGTGCCGCCTGTACCGGAAATCTCCTCCGGTACCGTACTGTCATACGGCCCGTAGATCAGAGGATCTTCAACATAGTTTCCGGATCCGGACAGCTCCGTTTCCTTTGCCGCGCTCAGGGCTGCGGCTCCTCCGGCTTCCGGACTTTTTTCTTCGCACAGAATATCACAGGGGATCCGGATCTCCCCCGCATTGGTCACAAGACAGACATTGGCCGTCAGATGCTCTCCGGGCCGGAGACCTGCCGCATTCAGCTGCACAGTAATATGGACCCTGCGTCCTGTGAAGGTGCGGGTCTCAGAGCTCACTCTCGGATCATCTGAAAAAACAGCACCCCGAATGCTGAACCCGTTGGTGCTGACGACCTCAAGCTCAAAGGAATCCCTGCTGCCCGCGATCATGCGGTTGCTGACAGACTCCGGCAATACTCGGATTGACGGAGTTTCAATGTCTATGATTCCTCTGGAAAGTCTGCTGATTTTATCTCTCATAGCGTCCACAATACAAACTCCGGAATATCGTATCCTGATCAGTTCCCGGAGTCCATACACAGTTATGATAGCATACGCCTTCGAGGATTTCCATACATAATCGGTAATTCTTCACTTCTGAAAGTTCAGCTCTGCAGCCGATTCCTTTCCACCTGAACAAATATATGTGATATAATCATTGGGTTCACATGATTTCGTTCCGAAAAAGAAAGGATCCAGTTATGCTTCAGGAACCGGAAACATTATACAAGCTGATGACCCTCTACATGCTTGATAAGGTCAATTTCCCGCTGACCAACAGCCAGCTTTCAGAATTTTTTCTTGATAAAGAGTACACCACTTACATGACCCTGCAGATCGTGCTGAACGATCTGATCGAGGCCGGTCTTATCACATCGCATAAAGTCGGGAACTCCACGCATTACGAGATCACCAGCGACGGAAGAGAAGCACTGAACTTCTTTCTCGGAGAGATCTCGGCTGCCGCATGCGCAGATATGGATCAGTATCTTGAAGCGAACAGATACAGCATTCGTTCTGCGGTCGATACTACTGCCGACTATTTTCGTTCTGCAGGGAGCTATACCGTACACTGCGTTGCCAGGGAAGGCAGCGGCACCCTGCTTTCCATTGATATCAGTGTGCCGGATGAGAAGATCGCGGCAGATATGTGCGCCAACTGGTCCACCCGGAGTCAGGAGCTCTACTCCCATATCATGCTCAGCCTGATGGGCGGAGAGCACGCCTGAGCTAAACGCCGGACAGCAGAGCCTTGCAAATGAAAAAAGCTGCGTTTTGCAGCCCCTGTTTTCAGGGGAACAAAATGCAGCTTTTCTGTTATACCGGATCTTATTACGGGGTGCAGATCAGAAATCACAGGAGGAATATGCGGTGCTGTGCGCACTTTTCACGCATTTCCTGCGGCCAGTAGGAAGCCTGGACTTCGCCGACATGCGCCCGGCCAAGTAAAAGCATGCAGAGCCTGGACTGACCGATGCCGCCGCCGATCGTATACGGAAGCTTCTGCTCTAAGATCATCTTATGGAACGGAAGCTCCGCTCTCTCCGGGCAGCCGGCTTTCTCCAGCTGTGTCCGAAGGCTGACCTCGGAAACGCGGATGCCCATGGAGGAGATCTCAAGCGCCATCTGAAGCGGCTCAAACCAGAAGAGGATATCACCGTTCAGCTGCCAGTCATCATAGTCCGGTGCGCGTCCGTCATGCGGCAGCCCGTTTCCAAGCTTGTCGCCGATGCGCATCAGAAATACGCAGCCGTGCTTTTTGCAGATCTCGTTTTCTCTTTCCTTTGAGCTGAGTGAGGGATACATCAGCCTGAGCTCTTCGGAATCAATAAAGGTAATGTCCTCGGGAAGGTGATACACCGCCTCGGGGAAACGGTACCAGACCTCATGCTCCATATGTTTGATGATCTTGAAGATCATACGGACCGTCTTCCGGAGCATCTCTTCAGTACGCTCGGACTTCAGAATAACCTTTTCCCAGTCCCACTGATCTACATAGACGCTGTGAAGATTATCCAGCTCTTCATCCCTGCGGATCGCGTTCATGTTGGTATAGAGGCCTTCGCCGGGCAGAAAGCCGTAGCGGCCAAGCGCCATTCTCTTCCACTTTGCCAGAGACTGGACGATCTCCATCTCCTCACCCGGCTCCGCCTTCAGATCAAAGCTGACCTTTCGTTCCACGCCGTTTAAGTCATCATTCAGGCCGGAGCTCTTTTCAAGGAAAAGCGGGGCGGAGATACGCTCTAAGTTCATCTCCCTTGCAAAGACCTTCTGAAATTTATCTCTGATATATTTGATCGCTTCCTGGGTCTCCCTGACAGAGAGTTTGGGGTCGTATCTCTCGGGCAAAATAAGCTGCATGATAGTTCTCCTTTCCTGTATGTTCAAGCTGTCAAAGCAGCCAAAGCATCTGTATCCGACGGGACAGTGCGTCCTGCATATTCCATAAGCTCACGCTGATACCGGACAAATCAAGCCTGCGGTTCGATCCCGATCAGCTTTTCTAACGTTTTCAGTTCCTCGCCGGTGACCTCACGGTACTTTCCTTCCGGAAGATCTCCCAGTTCGATATTCATGACCCGGATCCTTTTGAGGCGCTCAACATAATTACCCAAAGCATCACACATCCTGCGGATCTGGCGGTTGAGCCCCTGGGTCAGGATGATATCAAAGCTGTAATCGTCGAGCCTCCGCACCCTGCAGGGGCGGGTAACAACGTTGACGTACTCTCTTCCGCCGGCATTACTCCGATCCTTCTCTCCTGCATCAATGACCGGGATCGTGATCTCTACGCCGTCCTGCATATTAAGAAGGAATGAATCCGTCAGCTTTTTTCGGCAGGTGACGATATATTCCTTTTCATGTCCGTATCTGCCCTTGTTGATCAGATTGACAAGCTCTCCGCGGTTGGTCAGAAGGATCACGCCCTCGGAATCCTTGTCCAGGCGTCCCACCGGATAGATGCGGCTCGGATAATTGATATATTCGATAATGTTGGTTGCCCTGTCATTTGATGTGGTGGAGCAGACGATGCCGCGCGGCTTATGGAAAGCCAGAAGCACGGGCTCTCCCTTCAGATCTGCCGTCACCTGCCGCCCGTCGATCCGGATGGTGTCTTCATCCATGATGCGCTGCCCGGGGACGGCCGGCTTCCCGTTGACCCTGACACGTCCTTCCGCAAGAAGGCGGTCGGCCTCACGCCGGGAGCAGATCCCCATACCGGACAAATATTTATTAATGCGGATGCCTTCCATATGCGCACCTCTTTGCTGCCGGGACTCTTCAGAAAGCGGCTTTGCAAAAGCGCCGGGCGTCCGTCAGGCTTTGGAATCCCGGCTGCGTTCATTGCCGCCCAGCCTGTCCGCGCTCCGTTCGGTAAAAAACGAATAGTAGGACCGCCGGCCGCTCCGCCAGCTTTTTCCGAGCGCAGGTACTCTGCACCAGAGGATCGACGGAAGTCCGACCACAAACAGATAAAGCGGTCCGAGTATCAGGGACTGAATCGAATGGCCGTACTCATGACGGAGGATCCGCCGAAGAGCCGGCGTCATCGGGATCCTGCCGCGGATCGCAGCCTGCTCACCGGGCACGGCCGCATCCTCTGTCAGCATGATCTGTTTCGCGTCAGCAAAAGACGGATCATCCTTCGGCAAAAAACTCCCTGAAACAAAAATGAAGGGGCCCAAAGATACACAATCGGCCCCATCGCTCCATGCCGTGATTATAGCATTCCTGTAAGGGAAATGCTTGTACTTATAAAAGAACAAAAATAAAAGCAGGCCTGCCGCGCTCTGCGGCAGACCCCAGGTAAACTGGATCAGTCTGAACAGAAATAAAGGCATGTCCTTTTTCATAGGACATATTGTATCTGAAAGATCCCGCTTATGCAACCAGACAGAAGCTGCACTTCTGTTTTTTTTAAAAGCAACGTAACGGTTCGGCACCTGTGTGATTGAATGGCAAAAAAGCACTCAGTGCCCAGGCAGCAGGCGATCTCCCGCAGAGAGCTTCCGTCATCAGCTGTTTTTAAGAAGCTCTTCGATGACTGCGGCCACTCCGTTCCGGTCGCAGCTGTCCGTAGTAAGATCCGCAGCTTCCTTTACAAGAGGATGCGCATTCTCCATGGCGACCCCGATCCCGGCCGTCTTCAGCATAGTAATGTCATTGAGACCGTCACCGAAGGCTATGATCTGCGAGGGAGCCATGCCGCAGTGTTCCGCAAGCTTTGCCAGTGCCAGTCCCTTGTCCGCGCCTTTGATATTGATCTCAATATTATTCGGGAGTGAGGTTGAGACCGCAAACTGCGGAAATCTTTCTGATAAGATCCCCAGCAGTTCATCCCGGTATACGGGATCATTTTTGGTAAAAAGCTGCATCTTTTGGGGACAGTGCCCGCCTTCCTTAAGCCAGGCTTTAAGCTCCGGCACCGGGGTGCGGAGCTCCTTTACCATCTTCAGTGAATGGATATTGGAAATATATTCCCCGGCAGCCTCATGCATCCATGCCGTCATATATCCCCACTCATCGACATAACAGTCATAGATCACGGGAAGCGTATCCAGATAGGAATAGAATTCCATTGCTTCCTCTGTCGGGACCGTGGCGCTGTAAACCTCCCGGCGCGTTTTCACATCCAAAACAAGAGCCCCGTTGATCGTGACCGCATAACGGATAAACGGGAGCGAACGGACTGCCTCCGGCATGCCGGCATAAAAGCGTCCGGTCGCCGGTACGATCAGGATCCCTTTTTCAGCAGCTGCCTCAAGGGCCTCGCGGCTTCGCTCTGTAAGCTCCTTGTCCGAAGTAAGGAGCGTACCGTCGAGATCGAGTGCGATCATACGTATATCATTTTTTTCCGAGTCTTTCCCGATGAATGCTTCCATCCTGCTCCACGTCTGAGACAGCTGATCTTTTTTGACCCGTCTTTTTCCCCGGGTAAAAGGCACGGGTCCGCTGCTGCCGGACGTGTTTTATCTTAGCATCCGAAAACTCCTGAAGCAAGCGTTTTCCTGTACCTCAGCCGGCCCTTTTGACCGCCTCGACCAGAAACAGCGGCGTGGAAGCGTAATTGACCTTCTCCACCTCAGACCAGACATTCTTCCACACGTCCTCATCCGTGTGAACGCTGCACCCGAAGGTATTCAGAATATTCCGATCCCATTGAGGGCGAAGGACGCTTGAAAGCGGGATCCTGCGGGCGATATCTTCCATCACATCAAAGTTTACGCCGATATTGCCGTCCTCAAGGCCCTGCTCCGCAGTATTGTCTCTGTCTTTTTCATACCCCTTCCTTGCATCCTCATCATACAGATAACGGTACCAGTTGGCATCAAAATTAAGCAGCAGTCCTTCGGGCTTAAGCACCCTGCACCATTCGCGGTATCCGGTCTCCGGATCCGGCAGATTCCAGGTCAGGTTCCGGGTGATCACTACATCAAAGCTGTCATCCTCAAAGGAGAGCGCCTGCGCGTTCATCTCAAGAAAGTCGATACTGGAAGCTAAAGGACCCGCATTCCGCTTTGCCTCCTCCAGCATGGCAGGCGTCAGATCAATCGCTGTCACCTGAAAGCCCTCCTCAGCAAGAATGATTGCAAAAAAGCCGGGCCCTGTTCCGACCTCCAGGACACGGATCTTTGAAACGGGCTTCCCGGGAAAGTTCCGGCTGATCCGCTTCAATATCTCCTCACGCCATTTGAAGCGCTGGCCGCTCTGCAGTTCGCTCTGATTGATTGCCGAGTAGCTTGATGCCCGCCCGGTCCAGTAATCCCGGTTTTCGGAAATGATCTGATGTCTCATGAAAGATCCCTTTCTGTTACTTCATGCAATATCGCAGGCTCATCCTTAATACCATGGAGCCCGGTTTCAGTACCAACCTCCATAACGGCATCCAGAAGCTGCCTGGTGTATTCGTCTTTCGGTCGGTTGATCACATCGGCACTGCTGCCCCGCTCCACACACCGCCCGTTCTTCATGACCATGATCTCATCGCAAAGCTGGCTCACGACCCCGAGATCATGAGACACAAAGATCATCGAAATGCCATGCGTTTCCTTCAGCTCCTGCAGCAGCTCGATGACCAGAGCCTGCGATGCCACATCCAGTGCACTCGTCGCCTCATCGCAGAGCAGCACCTCGGCCCCCGAGTAAACCGCCCTCACGATCGACATCCGCTGGCATTGCCCTCCGCTTAGGGAACGGGGGAAACGGCTAAGAAAGCTTTCGTCCAGCCGCACTTCCTCCAGAAGGCGTTTTAAAAGCTCCGGATCATTCTGTCCTTTCCGTGCTTCACGCAGGCTTTTGTCGAAACGCATCTTCGGATCAAAGGAGCTCTGGGAGTCCTGAAAGATCATCTGCATATGCCGTCCGGCGTATGCAGCGGTTTTGCCGGTATATTCCTCACCCCGGAAAAAGAGCCTGCCTGCGTCCGGCTGCTCAAGACAGGCGATATGACGGATCAGTGTGGACTTTCCGCTGCCGCTTTCTCCCACGATGCCCAGGATCCTGCCGGGCATCAATGATACGGATACATGATCGATCGCTTTTATGACCCGGTCTTTCGCCCGGTATGTGCGTACCAGGTCTTTCGCTTCCAGGATCGGCGCAGAGTCGAAAGCCGCTTCTTTGACATATATCTCACTCATGAAGCAGCCTCCCTTCTGATCCTGGGGATCTTTTCCAGAAGCATCCTGGTATAACTGTCCGCCGGGTCATGAAGTACCTGGTCCTTGCTTCCGTATTCCACGATCTCGCCGTGATTCATTACTGCTACAGTATCCGCGATCCGGTCGGCGATCCCCAGGTGATGCGTCACCATGATGATAGCCGCATTGGAATGGGAAGCATAGCTTTCTATCTCATCGATCACATTCTGACCGCTCATCACATCCAGTGCGCTGGTGATCTCATCGCAAAGCAGGACGGACGGCTTCAGCAGAAGCGAGAAAACGATCGCGACTCTCTGGTTCATACCTCCGGACAATTCGAAGGGACGGCTTTTCAAAAGCTTTTTTCCCTGCGGCAGCCCCATGGATTCCATCAGCTGCACCATCTCATCCGGATCAAAGGGCAGCCCGTGACTGGCCATCGTTTCCTTCATCTGAACTTCAAAGGTCCTTAAAGGATTGAACGACCCCTGTGGATTCTGCGGGATCAGACCGATCCCGGTCCCCATCAGGGAGCGAAGCTCTCTTTTATTCAGTCCCTTCAGATTTTTCCCCTCAAAGCAGACGCAGCCGCCGGTCACATTGACAGCGTCCATGCCGTGGATCGCCTTCAGAAGTGTAGATTTTCCGCAGCCGCTCTCGCCGGCAATGCACAGAACTTCTCCGGGCTGGATCTGAAGATTCACATGTTTTACGATATCCTCATCACCATAGGAAAGTGAAAGGTCCTTCACTTCAAGTACATAATCGGGGCGGGCATGGCTCAGCTGCAGGTTTTTTTCAGCATTCTGATCAAAAGATGCCATCAGCTTCTCCTTTCCGCTGCCCCAAGCTCCATCACCGCGTCGCCAAGATAGTTGAACAGCATGATCGTCAGCACAGTTGCAGCCGCAGGATAAAGGACTGACCAGGGCGCAAGCTGAATATAGGCTCTTGATTCACTGATCATGGACCCCCATTCCGCCTGCGGAGGTATGACTCCCAGTCCGAGAAAGGACAGGCCCGAAATGCCGATCATCGTGGTGCCGATCTGTGTCAGCGCATTGGTAATTAAGGGGAACAGGATGTTCGGAAGTATATGCCGCAGGATGATCTGCCAGCCGCTGAGGCCTGCGAGACGTGCTGCAGCGATATAGTTTTCATTTCGGATGCTTAATGTATGGCTGCGCGCAAGCTTGGCATATCCGGTCCAGGCAGTTACGCCCAATGCAATGAGCGCAGCGCTAAGCCCGCCTCCCAGAATGCCTGCAACAGCGATCGCCACGACCATCTGGGGAAATGCCAGGAACAGCTCTGTAGTCCTCATGATCACGCTGTCCGTAATGCCGCCGTAGTATCCGCTGATAATTCCCAGGATCGTGCCGATCGCAAAGGTTACTGCCACGAGAAAGGTCGTCGCGAAGATCGTGGTTTTCGCTCCTGCGAGCACACGCGAGAACACACATCGTCCAAAGCTGTCCGTGCCGAAGGGATACATGGCGGAGGGAGGCTTCCGGATCAGCAGCGCACTTGTGGCATTGGGATCATGCGGCATCAGGAAGTCGGAAAGGACTGCCGCCAGGATGAGCAGAATGCACAGGCTGCCTATGATGACAGCTTTGATCCGGGCACGACGCTTTATCAGTTTGACAGAGACAACGGTTTTCATACCTTGAGCTCCACTCTGGGATCCAGGAATACAAAGATCAGGTCCGTCACCAGACCGATCAGAAGATACAGGGTCCCCATCAGCAGAACAAATCCCTGTACCGTCGGGTAATCACGGGCTGTTATGGAATCCATGACCAGCTTACCGATGCCGGACCAGCGGAAGATCGTTTCGATCACAACACTGCCGCCCATCAGGGTTCCAAGGGACAGACCGATCACGGTGATCATATGCCCGAGACAGTTGCGGAATACATTGCTGAATAATACAGCCATTTCTTTCACGCCGCGGGCACGGATCCCGGTCACATAGTCCATTTCCAGCTGTGAGATCATTTCAGCACGAAACTGCCGGATGAATCTGCCTGCCATGGGTATGGCAAGCGAGATCACCGGCAGAAACAGCCCGGTCAGCGAATCTCCGGCGATCACCGGAAACAGCTTAAACCGGATGCAGAGAAGGTACATGAGAAGAATGGAGATCAGGAAATTCGGGATCGAATTACCCGCGAAGGAGAAAATACGGGCAATATGATCAAATACCGATCCCTGCCGCACAGCACAGAGGATGCTCACCGGCACCGAAATCATGAGCGCCAGCAGCAGGCTGAAGCCTGCCAGCCGGCAGGTCATTTTAAGACCGGTGACCAGCTTTGCCGCAACCGGCAGACTATCCTTGTAGGATATCCCCAGATCCCCGTGCAGTGCTGAGATAAGCCATGATAAATAGCGCAGTAAAAACGGACGGTCAAGACCCATCCGGATCCGCTCCGCTTCGATCACTTCCCTGCTGACCGCGATTCCCTGCGCTGCCAGCTTTTTTTCCGCGGGATCTCCCGGAGCCATATCCAGGAGGAGGAAGCTGAAGAAGCTTAAGGCAAGCAGCAGGGGGATAAGGGACACTATACGTTTGAAAACATACTTTTTCACAGTCTCAATATTTTAAGTGAGCAAATGCGGGCCGGGGCTTATAAGACCGGAGGCGTCTTTGCCAAAGCCCGCATTCGTCTGTTGATTTACGGTTTGTCGGTTTTGGCATCCACGCCGTAGAAATCGAAGGGGATGTCTTCCGCAAACCCGTGAACGCCGGGCTTTAATACCGTGGTCTGATTGAAGAGCCCGACATAACCGAAGGCATTGTCATCAATTGCGATCTGAACCGCCTTGTTGGCAAGCTCTGCACGAACTTCAGGATCCGCCTCGGTACGAAGCTGCTCGATCGCAGCCTGGCATTCGTCATCGCTGAAGCCGCCGCAGTCATAATAGGAGCCTTCCGCAAGGGTCGAATCGAGGAAGTACAGGGGATCGCCGGCCTTGTCGGAGATCATGCAGTACAGCGCCACATCAAAGTCTCCGGTAGAAATATAGGTGGCGTCCGGATCCTCTTCCACCGTCAGTACGGAGTCGACGCCGATGGCCTTCAGCTGCTCCTGCATCAGGATCGCGATCGCATCAAGGTTGCGGGCCGCATAATAACAGATATTGAGAGAAAGCTTTTCGCCGTCCTTTTCGTAGATGCCGTCAGCTCCGAGCGTATAGCCGTCCTCTTCCAGAAGCTGCTTTGCCTTTTCCGTATCAACCGCGGGAACTGTTACCTGTCCATATGCCGCAGTAGGAAGGAAGGGGCCGACTGCCGGTGAGACGGTGCCCTCCTGGTAAGCCGCAATGCTGTCCTTGTCTACGGTCAGGTTGATGGCCTCACGCACCTTGTCGTCCAGCCGGTTTTCGTTCAGAATGTAGAACTGCAGGCGGGTGCCGGCGATCTGAACGACGTTGTAGGAGGAAGGATCAGACTGGTAGATCTGCAGGGATGCAGAATCAATGCTGTTGTAGCAGTCGAGCTCTCCCGACTGCATCGCCATGAGCTTCGGCTGATCCTCCTGCATGTAATAGAACACAGCACCATCGAGGAGCACGTCGCCGCCCCAGTAGTTTTCGTTCCTTGCGACCCTGACATCCCCGGAGGGCTGGAAATCACTGATTACAAACGGGCCGGTGCAGATGGGATCAAGGTCGAAATCTTTGGTGTTATCAAGATCGATCATGCCGCACTCGGGACTTGCAAGATCATTCTTCAGTGTCGGATAGGGCGCTTTGGTATCGATGGTGAAGGTATGCTCATCCACCACCTCATAATCAAAATCGCCAAGGAAAGCAAAACGGGAGTTCACCTCGGCAAGACGCTGAAGGTTTCGGACAGCCATATCTGCAGTCAGAGGATTTCCGTTTGAAAAGGCAGCGGCCTCATTGAGCTTTATCGTTGCTACATTGCCCTCTGTCTCCATGGACTCCGCCAGTACAGGGATCAGTCCCATGTCCGGACCGATCTTGAAAAGTGCCTCTGAAAGGCCGTAGATCGAGGTATACCACCCGTAGTACTCTGTATGCACGTCCAGACTCGGATAGGCAAAGGATGCTGCGGTATAAAGGATCTTTTCTCCGGTGCCTTCCTTCGCGGCCTCTGTTTTTGCCGCTTCAGTCGCCGCAGTATCTGCAGCCTGTGTTTTTGCAGGCTCTGCAGCTGCCGCAGTAGTCTCAGGCGCAGCCGCAGCTGTAGCTGCCGGCGCAGTGTTCTGTGTGCTGCCGCCGCATGCCGCAAGAGAAAGTGCCAACACACTTGTCAGCAAAAGACTCGTGATTTTTCTTTTCATAATATCTCCCCTTTTCAAAGAAACCGGCTATGCTCTTAAACAGAAAAAGGCATATCGCTCTTTTCTAAGAGCCATACGCCTTCATAGCTTCATGTAAATA
>CAMNFX010000013.1 GCA_946537585.1 uncultured Lachnospiraceae bacterium | reverse complement strand
GCTGTGAAGCACGCCGTACTGATTTTCCACGTTCAAGCGAAGCGCGTTTGGAAAATCATAGGGCGCCAGGCGCCAGTGACGCCTGTTCGGCGCCGACCGGAGCGAAGCGTAGAGTGCGATACAGCTGAACGAGCCGCCCGCGAAGCGTCAAAATAAGACCTGCGCCGAACCTGTCTGGCGTCTTATCTCATTTTAACGGTCAGATTTCACTGACTGCTTAAAGCTTATTTCATTATGTCATCGATGACATCGTCGATCTCGTCCTGCAGGTCCTCGGAGAGTTTCTCTGCGTCCTTATAGTCCCTGCCCTTAACGCCGGTGTAGATCTTGAGCTTGGGCTCGGTGCCGGAGGGGCGTACGCAGACCCAGGCGTTGTCGTTGAGCTCAAAGTAAAGGACGTTGGACTTTGCAAGTCCGGTGGGGCAGGTCTCACCTTCATGGCCCGGACGGAAGTCGCGGATGATGTCCGCGGAGTAGTCGCGGAAACGCTCGACACGGTACTCGTCAAAGGACTTCGGCGGGTCATTGCGCAGGGTGTCCATGATCTTTTTGATCATTGCAAGGCCTTCTACGCCTGCCAGCTCGATGGTCTTGACGTTTTCACGGTAGTAACCGTATTTTTTATACATATCGGTCATCGCATCCCAGAGGGTCTTGCCCTGCTTCTTGTAGAATGCTGCAGCCTCACAGAGAGAGGTGACCGCGGAAATAGCGTCCTTGTCACGGGCATAGGTGCCGATCAGGCAGCCGTAGCTCTCTTCCATACCAAAGACATACTGTCCCTTTCCTTCTCCCTCTGCCTTCAGGATCTCGCGGCCGATCCACTTGAATCCGGTCAGTACTTCCTTTGCCTCTACATCCCAGCCTGCTGCCACTGCCTTGATCAGGTCGGAGGAGACGATGGACTCCACAACGAACGCGTCCTTCGGAAGCATTCCCATGGCTTTTCTCTGAGAGAGCACATACTCGCAGAGCAGTGATCCGGACATGTTGCCGGTCAGCGGAATGTAACCGTCATCGTCATCGCTTTCACGTACATAAACGCCCAGACGGTCCGCATCCGGATCTGTTGCAAGGACCAGGTCCGCTTTCTTCTCTTTTGCAAGCTTAAGGCCCAGCTTGAAGGCCTCCTTAGCCTCCGGGTTGGGATAGGAAACCGTCGGGAAGTCTCCGTCCGGCTCCGCCTGTTCAGGAACCTCATATACATGGGTAAAGCCAAGCTCCTTCAGCATACGCATCACCGGTACATGTCCGGTGCCGTGCAGCGGAGTGTAGACGATGCTGATGCTGTCAGCCATCTCTTTGATCACTTCCGGATGAAGGATCGTCTTCTTTACCTCTGCAATGTAGGCATCGTCCACTTCCTTTCCGATGGTGATGTAAAGGCCTGCTGCCTCTGCTTCTTCTTTGGACATGGTTTTGCATCGGGACATATCCGTGATCGAAAGCACATGCTCCGTTACAGCCTTGTCATGCGGCGGAGTGAACTGGGCGCCGTCCTCCCAGTAGACCTTGTAGCCGTTATAAGCGGAGGGATTGTGGCTTGCTGTTACATTGATGCCGGCGATGCATCCGAAATACCGTACCGCAAAGGAAAGCTCGGGCGTGGGTCTCAGGGACTCGAAGCGATAGGCCTTGATTCCGTTCGCTGCAAGGGTACGTGCAGCTTCGTCCGAAAACTCGATCGACATATGGCGGGAGTCATAGGCGATCGCAACGCCCTTATCCTGTCCGCCCTGCTCAATGATATAATCCGCAAGGCCCTGTGTAGCTCTCCGGACCACATACTTGTTCATCCGGTTGGTACCGGCACCGATGATGCCCCGAAGTCCTGCCGTACCGAACTCAAGATCCATATGGAAGCGCTCCATGATCTCTTTATCGTCGCCCTGAATGGCAGCCAGTTCCTTCCTGGTCTCCTCATCATAATAGGGATTGCTGAGCCACTCGTTGTAAATTGCCTTGTAGTCTCTCATGGTACTGTCCTCGTTTCGTCTGGTTTAAAGGGAGTAAAAATTGTTTCTTTATTGTTATCCGTCACTTCTCCTGTATATGGTAGAAGTTCGAGATCAGGTACATGATCGTGTTGATCTGCGGATCCTTCTGCACGGCGTCGAGCATGCGGTTTAAGGTCTCACCGATCCCCGGTCCCTCTGCGGCCCCCAGTCTCATCAGGTCCTTTCCGGAAAGCACGAGATCGCTTAAGTAAACAGGCTCTCCCATCTCCTCGATGTCCTCAAAGGTCTCTATCACGGTCTTGAGATCTTCACCCGCACAGGCCTTCTTGTACAGCTCCGTCTGGCTCGATGCCAGCTTGAGGTACAGAAGATCACGGAAGAGCTCCGGCTTCATGGCTGCCATCTGTTTTTTCAAAAGATAGCGGTCTGAGGGAAGCGGCTTCAAGCTGAGCTCCGAAAGAAGCGGGCCCTGACGGAAGGTCACATTGTCCGCCTTGAGGCTCTTTAAGAGAGCCTGGGATTTTTCCTTTTCCATGCCCTGCAGCAGAAACGCAAAGCGGATATAGCGCTTTTCGAGCGGAACGGACGCCGCAAGATCGTAGGGTCTGTACAAAGACCGGAGATCCTTTTCGAGCGGCAAAGCCTGGTCTTCCGCAGCCGCTGCCTTTGGAGCAGGAAGCCCGAACAGGGCAAAAATATTTTTCATGGCAGGATCGCCGGGAGCCTGTGCAGACGAACCGCTGTTATCTTTGTTCCCGCTGCCGCCCGCGGGCAGGTCCGTCATTTTCTCAAGGTGATGGCCGTCCGCATGCTTTTCATTATGCTCTTCAACAGCCTCTTCCGGTTCAGCCAGGCAAATATGGCTGTCATAGCCATGGCCATCTGCATTTGGTTCTCCAGCGCTGCTTTCTGCTTCGTCCCTCATCCATGCAGACGCTTCCGCTGCATACTTCCAAAGCTTCTGTATTTCTTCCCCGTCTGCGATCGCTTTAAGCTTTTGGATATGTCCAAAATCAATATCAGTGAAATGCTCTGCCATATACGGGGAGAGCCCGAGCTCCGAAAGCATTGCCGCTTTCTCGATATGGGCCGAGCAGATCAGCTTGGAAAGCTCTGTCAGGATCCGTTCTTTGGAGACCGCGGAAAGGTTGGAAGCATGCCGGGCTACAGCAGCCCTGGTTGCGTCCTCGATGTCAAAATCCAGCTGGGCAGCAAAACGAACCGCCCTTAAGATCCTGAGCGCGTCCTCGTTAAAACGGTCATCCGGATCGCCCACGCAGCGGACCAGCTGACCCTTCAGGTCCTCCATTCCGCCGTAGAGGTCTATAAGGCCTGCGGAATCATTGTATGCCATCGCATTGATCGTAAAATCCCTGCGTTTTAAATCCTCCTTAAGAGAGGCTGTAAAAGTAACTGCCGCAGGATGTCTCAGATCCTTATAATCCCCGTCGACGCGGTATGTCGTGACCTCATAGGAATGATCTCCCAGCAAAACAGTCACGGTACCGTGCTCGATGCCCGTGTCTATGGTGCGGCGGAATGTATCCTTGATCTTCCGCGGCTTCGCTGAGGTTGTAATATCCCAGTCCCCCGGAGTCCTTCCGAGAATCGAATCCCTGATGCATCCTCCGACTGCGTATGCCTCATATCCGGCTTTTTCCAGTGCCGATATGATCGTTTTAACATCTTCCGGCAGCCGGATCGATGCCTTGTTGCCTTCCATAATCGCCCTCCGGCGAATACACCTCCCTTATAACACGCAGCATGAATCCTTTGTGAACTGACATCAGAAGCTGACAGGTCCACATAACTACGGGGCGGACAATGCTGTCCGCCTGTCAGAAGCGCGTATAATGAAACAGGCTGCCTGCATTTCGCAGACAGCCTAAAAGCTTTCTATTTCGTACAGTCTCACGGTACCGGCACTGCCGGCATCCGTTCTTCTGTCTGATAATACTGCCGCGGTTTAATATGCCCGACCCCAGTATACCATCTTTTGTGCCGGCTTGCCACAGTTAATGCAGGTATCACAGATGCATTCCTGCTTAAACGGGATGCAGCGGGAAGTAGCGCCGGTCTTTTCCTTGACGGCATCCTCGCAGGCACGGTCTCCGCACCACATTGCCTTAACGAATCCGGTCTTATCGTCAAGGATCTCCTCCATCTCATCGATGGTCTTTGCGATAAAAGTATGCTTTTCGAGGTGTTCCTTTGCCATCTCGAACATGTTCTTCTGAATATCCTCGAGCATGTCCGCTGCTGTCTTCTCCAGCTCATCGAGGGAAACGACCGTCTTCTCGCGGGTATCGCGGCGGACCAGCACTGCCTGGTTGTTTTCAATATCCCTCGGTCCGATCTCGACTCTTAACGGAATGCCGCGCATCTCGCAGTCTGCGAACTTGAAGCCCGGAGTCTTCTCGCGGTCGTCAAGGCGTACACGTAAGCCTGCCTTCTTCAGGCGGCCCAGAAGCTCTGCTGCCTTGTCAAGGACGCCTGCCTTCTGCTGCTGGATCGGGCAGATCATGACCTGCACCGGTGCGATATGAGGCGGAAGCTTCAGACCGTCATTATCGCCGTGGACCATGATGATGGCGCCGATGATACGGGTGCTCAAGCCCCAGGAGGTCTGGTGCACATACTGCAGCTTGTTGTCCTTGTCTGTATACTGAATGTTGAATGCTCTTGCGAAGCCGTCTCCAAAGTCATGGGATGTGCCGGACTGCAGCGCCTGTCCGTCATGCATCAGCGCCTCAATAGTAAAGGTGGCCTCTGCTCCCGCAAAGCGCTCCTTCTCGGTCTTCTGACCGCGGATGACCGGGATCGCCAGGTCCTCCTCGCAGAAGTCGGCATAGACATTCAGCATCTGGATCGTACGCTCTCTGGACTCCTCTGCGGTCGCATGAGCAGTGTGTCCTTCCTGCCACCAGAACTCTCTGGAACGAAGGAACGGACGAGTCGTCTTCTCCCAGCGCACTACAGAGCACCACTGGTTGAGGAGCTTCGGAAGATCACGGTAGGAGTGTACCTTCTTTGCGTAATAATCACAGAACAGAGTCTCGGAGGTCGGACGTACCGCAAGCTTCTCCTGCAGCTTCTCGGAGCCGCCGCGGGTGACCCATGCAACTTCAGGCGCAAAGCCTTCTACATGGTCCTTCTCCTTCTGGAGCAGACTGTCCGGGATAAAAAGAGGCATTGCGCAGTTCTCGACTCCGGTCTCCTTAAAGCGCCTGTCGAGTCCCTCACGGACCGCATCCCAGATCGCGAAGCCGGCCGGCTCCATGATCATGCAGCCCTTGACCGAGGAATAGTCGCACAGCTCTGCCTTTTTGACTACATCTGTATACCACTGGGCAAAATCCACATCCATGGATGTGATGTCTTCTACCAGTTTCTTGTTGTCATTTGCCATTCGTTTCCACCTTTCCGCCATTGAAAGCGTTGGATCTTTTTATATGTTAGTAGCCTTCCAAGTATACATGACCTCGCAAGCTATTTCAAGTCTGTTCTAGCGCAATACTTCCGCCGTCCTCAAGTGTTTTTCCCTCGAGACGCAAAAGCTTTTCGGCAAGCAGCCTCGCGAGGCCTCCGTAGATAACGGAAACAACGACCAGGTCCTCCGTATTTTCCGCGGCATCCTCCGGCGCGTCCTTATGATCCAGGATCTTACCGGCAGCCAGCCGGACGCCCTCCACGAAGTTTTCCGTGGCCATATGCTGAAGCTCCGCGTAATGGTCATACCGTTTCCTCGCCTCCTCATCTGACAGGCCGAACGGCATAAAGCGCTGGATCATCGGAATGCTTAAAGACTGCTTCAGAAGACAGATCATGATGAGATAGGCAATATGTACCCTGTAATACTTCTTCTTCACCGGCTCCGGCATGATCTTCTTCCGGACATAGTTATTGATCGCGGCTGCGGTGATCAGTTCCTCCTCCACAAGCTCGGGGGGAATGTAGTTAAAGTAATCCCTGAGCAGGGAAAGGACCTGCTCCATGTAGAGACCGATATCCGGAATGAGTTCCCATGCGGGAAGCCGGAAATTGTTGATGTATTTTTCCCATCTGCGAAGTTTGCCTGCAATCAGTGCCTTGTCAAATTCCATATGCGTTTCCTTCCGAATCATATGAAAAACATGAGTCTGTCATTAGTGTACCGCCAAATGATTCCCGTGACAAGCTGAAAGTTTTATATTTACAGTTGACTAAGTTTAAAAAATCTGATAATCTTGTCTCATGGATTAGATGATGCGATCCATCGAATTTTTTACATGTTTACCGCAGTTTTCGAGGAGGTATCCTATGGCTTATATAATTGCAACTGATTCCGGCTGTGATGTAGCTCCTGAAATATTAAAGGACTGGGGCGTCATCAGCGCCGACCTGACCTTCCGCTTTGACGGCGAGGACAAGGAATATACCAACCGGGAGATGCCTCCGAAAGCATTCTATGATAAAATGCGCGCCGGCGGGCTCAGCCGCACCTCTGCCGTTAATTCCGAAATATTCAAGGAGTTGTTCCGGCCCGTGCTTGAAGCCGGCAATGATATCCTTTATATCGGCTTTGACTCCGGCATCAGCACGACCAGCGAGCAGGGCATTGCCGCGGCCAGAGAGCTTGCGGAAGAATATCCTGACCGCCGCATCGAAGCGATCGACACACTCTGCGCATCCGGCGGACAGGGTATGGTCGTCAAGCTTACTGTGGAAAAGAAAGCATCCGGTGCCGATCTGGAAACTGCAGCGGCGTTTGTCCGCAATCTCTCCCCTTCTGTTGCCACCTGGTTTACGGTCGATGATCTCGTATATTTAAAGCGCGGCGGCAGAGTGAGCGCGGCGGCAGCGTTCGCAGGCAACCTTCTGAACATCCGTCCGGTCCTGCATGTGGATGACGCCGGAAAGCTCATCAACATGTCCAAGGTTCGCGGCCGCAAGGCCTCCCTGGCAGCCCTCGTGGACGAGTATGTAAACCACGGGCTTGCTCTTATGCCCGACGGAAGGGTCTCTGCCGAAGCCGGGGGAGGCGCTCCCTACGTGATCAACCACGCAGACGCTGAAAGTGATGCCCGCTACGTCGAGCAGCTGATCTTCGATAAGACCGGCCGCAGGGCGGAGTACATCACGGATGTCGGTCCCGTCATCGGGTCCCATACCGGCCCGGGCATCATCGTTCTGAGCTTTGCATCCTCGCAGCGCTGATACTTCCGCAAAATTAAAGCAGTCACCGATCGGGTGGCTGCTTTTTTTCTGTCCGTATCTAACGCCTTTCACAATATCAAAACCGGGAAGTTTCAGGTGAATGACATATTGAGCGAGCAGGAACGGCGATGACCGGGCTGTGATACACGCCGTACTGATTTTCCACGTTCAAGCGAAGCGCGTTTGGAAAATCATAGGCAGTGTGAAACAGCCGGTCAAGCCGCCCGCGAAGCTCACTAGAGTCATCTCACCGAAACTTCCCGGCTTAGAGTTCAGCTTTATCAGGATTCCTTCGGCCCCATCTTCTGAATGACGGTCAGGACAACGAAGGTCAGGATGATGCCGACCGGCAGGCAGATGAACCAGCTGCGTACAAAGCCGGTGATCACGTAGCAGACCAGGGACAGCGCCGCTGCGGTGATCGCGTAGGGAAGCTGCGTCGATACGTGCTGGATATGATCGCACTCCGCACCTGCAGATGCCATGATGGTTGTATCGGAGATCGGTGAGCAGTGATCGCCGCAGACTGCGCCTGCCATGCAGGCAGAGATCGCGATGATCATGAGCTCGTTGCTGAGGTCAGCATTGAATACATTAACCACGATCGGGATCAGAATGCCGAAGGTGCCCCAGGAGGTACCGGTCGCAAATGCCAGGAAGCATCCGATCAGGAATACGAATGCGGGCAGGAAGCTCATGATGGCATTGCTGCCGGCAACATTTGCCACCAGGCCTGCAACGTAATCAGCGGCGCCAAGGGAATCGGTCATCGCCTTCAGGGTCCATGCGAAGGTCAGGATCAGGATCGCGGGAACCATGCTCTTGAAGCCCTCGGGGATCGCGTTCATGCAGTCCTTGAAGCTCATGACCTTTGTTGCGAGGAAGAAGATGATCGTGATGATCATAGCTACAGCAGAACCGTAAACCAGACCTACGGATGCGTCGGAGTTTGCAAAAGCATCGACAAAGGACTCGCCCTCGAAGAAGCCGCCGGTGTAGATCATGCCAACCACGCAGCAAACGATCAGGGATACGATCGGAAGTACCAGATGGATCACGCGGCCCTTTGAGCTTACCGGCGGATTGGGCTGATCCTCTGCACCGGTAATACTCGGATCCTCTGTGCCGATCTCAAGATGGTTTGTCATCTCGGCGAGACGCATCGGACCGAAGTCGAAATCCTTGACAGCGAGAATGATCATCATCGCTACGGTAAGAAATGCATAGAAGTTGTACGGGATCGCCCGGACAAAGAGGCTTAAGCCGTTGGCGCCGTCGACAAATCCGGTCACGGCTGCTGCCCAGGAGGAGATCGGAGCGATGATACATACCGGCGCAGCGGTAGCGTCGATCAGGTATGCCAGCTTTGCGCGGCTGATGTTATGCTTGTCAGTCAGCGGACGCATGACAGAGCCTACGGTCAGGCAGTTGAAATAGTCATCGATGAAGATCAGGCAGCCAAGCGCGATGGTCGCAAGCTGAGCGCCGAGCCTGGTCTTGATGTGCTCCTGGGACCAGCGGCCGAAGGCTGCGGATCCGCCCGCACGATTCATCAGCATGACCATGCCGCCGAGAATGACCAGGAAGATCAGGATGCCGACATTCCAGGAATCGGAAAGTGATCCGATCATGCCGTCAACAAAGACATGCTCCATCGTTCCGACCAGGCTGAACTGTGAGTACAGCAGGCCGCCGAACAGGATACCGATAAAGAGCGAGGAGTAGACCTCCTTGGTGATCAGCGCCAGGCCGATCGCCACGATAGGAGGTACCAGTGACCAGAAGGTGTTTGCAAACATATGAATCCCCTTTCGTAAAAGTATGCACCTGTTTAGCACCAGGTTTCAGAATGCTGAACAGTAACAAAAAATGAGCCATGATGTACTATCATGACTCACATACATTCTTCCGATCCGGTAGATACGCGGCCATGACAGCTCTCCGTGCCGGGCAGAACAATCAGATGTCCCTCCCGCACGACAGTCCGCCGGATCTTCTCCGTCGTCCCAGGCAGCAGATGCTCAGGAAACATCTGTCCCTTCGGCAGTCTCCCCTTTCCCTCCGCCGTTCCTGACGGCTTTGCAGAGTTACTCATGTCGACCGCATCCTCTATCATGCTTGAGCAGTTTTCTGCTCATTGGTATAAGTAGTTTGTATTATACCCTTTTTTGCAGGCATGTCAAGAAATAAACTGATTGCCGTTTACCAAAATTTCGATAACAAAACCGCTTCCCGGCTCTCAAACGGGGGCCTTCTGAAAGAAAAAAACCGTCAGCGCCCGTTTTTAAGTTCAAACTTGTATCCGATGCCCCATACCGTGGAGATCGCCCAGGCTGAGCTCTCCGGCAGCTTTTCACGAAGGCGTTTGATATGCACATCTACCGTACGCGTATCTCCGAGGTATTCATATCCCCAGATGTTATCCAGAAGCTGTTCTCTCGTAAAGACCTGATTCGGTGATGAAGCCAGGAAGTACAGAAGCTCCAGCTCCTTCGGCGGCATGTCGATCGTACGGCCTGAACAGGTAACGGAATAGTTGGACAGGTTGACCGTAAGGCCCGGATACTCCACACACTCTCCGCTCGTATCCTGGCGTCCGCCTTTTTGTTCGGACTGAGCATTATAACGGCGCAGCACCGCCTTCACGCGGGCTACCAGTTCCTTGGAATCAAAGGGCTTGATAATATAATCATCCGCGCCCAGTTCAAGGCCGAGAACCTTGTCAAATACCTCGCCCTTCGCACTCAGCATGATCACGGGCACATCCGAGCTCATCCTTAGCTGGCGGCAGACCTGATAGCCGTCAATGCCGGGAAGCATCAGATCCAGCAGCACGATATCCGGTTTATAGATCGGAAACCTGGAGAGAGCCTCTTCCCCGTCTTCCACCGTCAGGGTATCGTAACATTCCTTCATCAGATACAGACTGATCAGCTCCGCAATGGACGGATCATCGTCTACGATCATGACGCGCTGTTTTTCTGCCATAATAACTGCCCCTCCCTCGAACCTTATATTTGAAAGAACGCTATGCGTTCTTTCTGAAATACGCTGGCCTATTTAAAAGTGACGATGGTGACGCCGGTGTCTCCCTCGCCAAAGGCACCCAGCCGGAAGCTGTCCACATATTTCAGCTTCCGAAGCCGCTGATGCACCATGTTTTTGAGCGCTCCTGTTCCTCTGCCGTGAACGACCCGCACATTCTGCAGATGCGCGAGGTATGCGTCATCAAGATATTTTTCGAGGACAGGCATTGCTTCGTCCGTCGTCATGCCGATCAGGTTGACTTCGGGACTTACTGTCATGGATTTCATGCCGAAGCTTGTTGTTACGCCGCCGCTGCTTCCTGCTTTTTTGGATGCGGTCCTGCTTTTTCCGGCTCCGCTGTCCGTACTGCTGCCGGCAAGCTCGATCTCCCGGACATTCACTCTGGTGTTCATGAAGCCCATCTGAACGGCAACATTTCCATCCTTGTCCGGCAATGCCGTGACTGTTCCGGTCATGCCGCCCATACTCGTCACCCGGACCTCGTCTCCCACCTTCAGCTTTCTGGGAGATACCGGTCTCGCAGGTCCCTTGTTCTGGACCGTCTGCTGCACCTGATTCTTTCGGATGCCTTCTCTTAAGAGCTCTCTTGCGGTCTCTGCATCCGCCGTTTCCGAGCGGCCGCTTCCGGCCTTCGCGATCTCCCGCATCGCAAGATCTGCCGTCTCCTTGGCTTCCTTCAGAATCCTCTGGGCCTCTTCTTTTGCCTCGTTCAGGATCTTTTCCCTGGATTCCTCGATCCGTTCCTCTTTCTTCCGGATGCGGCCCCTTAAGGAGCTGATCTCCTGTTTGGCTGCTTCCGTTTCTTCCTTGGCCTTTTCCATACGGACGCGGTCATCGTTCAGCTGGCGGATAATATCCTCGAAGTTTTCATTTTCCGCAGCGATATGCCGCTTTGCCTCCTCTATGATGTAGGAAGGCAGGCCGAGCCTTCTGGAGATGGCGAAGGCGTTGGACTTGCCGGGGATGCCGATCAGAAGCCGGTATGTGGGTTTGAGTGTCGTGACGTCGAACTCGCAGCAGGCATTTTCCACGCCTTCGGTTTCAAGGGCATATACCTTGATCTCACTGTAGTGCGTCGTGGCCATGGTGCGGGTCTTCATCTTATGAAGAAAGTCCAGGATCGCGATACCTAAGGCCGCGCCCTCTGTAGGATCCGTTCCGGAGCCAAGCTCATCAAAAAGACAGAGGGACCGCGCGTCGGCCTTTTTCAGGATGCGGACAATGTTTTTCATATGGGACGAGAAGGTAGAGAGGCTCTGCTCAATGCTCTGCTCATCCCCGATATCCGCGTAAATGTCATCAAAGATCCCGAGGACCGATCCCTCGTCTGCCGGTATATGCAGGCCGGCCTGCCCCATCAGGGTCAAAAGGCCCGTAGTCTTTAAGGAGACTGTCTTGCCGCCGGTATTCGGTCCCGTGACGATCAGCAGGTCAAATTCCTTTCCCAGTCTTACATCAATGGGGACCACTTTGTCCTTATCGATCAGCGGATGTCTCGCGCCCTTCAGATCGATCGAAAGATCCTTGCTGAACGCCGGCTCAGTTCCGCCGATCTCTCCGGAATAAAGGGCTTTCGCAAAAATCATATCCAGCTTTTTCAGGATCTCGATGTCATCCGCGATCACGTCTGTATACGGCATCAGGCTGCTGCTTAAGTTCTGCAGGACCTTTTCGATCTCCTTTTTTTCCTCTGCCATCAGTTCCCTGATCCTGTTGTTCAGATTGACAACAGCCATCGGCTCTATAAAGAGGGTCATGCCGGTCGAGGACATATCGTGTACCATCCCCGGCACTTTGGACTTATATTCCGCCTTGACGGGCAGGCAGTATCTGCCGTCCCTCTGGGTAACGATGGCATCCGTCAGATAATCCCGATAGGTATTGAGACGGGAGGACATGGCGTCCCGGATATCGCCTTCGATCTGCTTCATTTTCCGGCGCACGGAATAAAGCTCCGGAGAGGCATCATCCGCGATCTCATCCTCGGACAGGATACAGCGCCCGATTTCCCGGTTGATCTGTACCAGAGGTTCGATCATGGAAAACATTTCGGAAAGCGAGTCGCCTGCCTGAGCTTCCGGGTCTCTTCCGCTTCGGCCCTCTGTCTGCCCTCCGCTCATATCATAGCGCCTGGCCTGGTCTGCCGCCGTCAGAATGCTGCTTACTTTAAGCAGCTCGAAGGCGGATGCCGCCGCACCGATCTCCAGCCGTTTTAAAATCTCCGGAATATCCCGGACGCCCCGGAAGGACGGTGCATGACCGCTCAGACGGATGCGTGTGCAGGCATCTGTCGTGTTTTTCTGCCAGACGCGGATATGGCGCGGATTTGAGGAAGGACGCACCTTCCTGCAGTAATCCCGCCCCGCGTCGGAGGACGCGAAGCCGGAAAGGCGTTCCACGATCTTATCAAATTCAAGTATTGTAAGTGTTTTTGTTTCCATTCTATCCTTTTAAAAGCTGCTCAGGACCGCCCCGGTCTTTTTTCACATGAGCCGCCCGATCAATGGGATCCATACATCTGTCCCCGGGCTTATTCAGGTACTTTTGGCTCTGCGTACCTGATCGTCTGAGCAATTACCTTCTTTTTAACATAGATTCAGGAAGAAATCAATTTCCATTCCGTCCCTGCCTGTGGTACGATAGTTCTGATGCCTGCAGGATAAATCTTGTGCGTGTCTTTTACAAAAAATCAGAGACTGCACGCTGCTGCCGACCGGAGGATCATTCATGGCAAAGGGAGTCAATCAGAAACTGAAGCTGCTGTATCTTATGCAGATCCTGACCGAGGAAACGAACGACGAGCACGGTCTTACTGTCTTTGAGATCGCTGCCCGTCTGAAGGAACACGATATCACCGCAGACCGAAAGACACTCTATCTCGATTTTGAGGAGCTAAGGCACTTCGGGCTTGATATCATCTCCGAGCAGCACGGCAAGAATCATTATTATCACGTGGGCGAACGTTCCTTTGAGCTGGCAGAGCTGAAGCTCCTCGTGGATTCCGTTCAGGCCGCGCAGTTTATCACCGAGAAAAAAGCCCTTTCCCTTATCCGGAAGCTGGAGAGCCTTACCAATAAATACGATGCCCAGAAGCTTCACCGCCAGATCTACTTTTCCGGCAGCAGCAAAGCAGCCAATGAAAGCATTTATTATAATGTAGACATTATCCACAACGCCATCAGCAGCAATTCCCAGATCCGTTTCCACTACTTTAACTGGAATAACCAGAAGGAAATGGTGCTGCGGCACGGCGGCGCCTTCTATCAGATCAGTCCATGGGCGCTGGTATGGGCCGATGAATACTACTACCTGATCGGCTATGACGCGCAAACGGGCCGCATCAAGCATTACCGCGTGGACAAGATGCTCGATCTTTCCGAACTCAGTGACCCGCGTCTTGGCGCCGAAGTGTTTAAGACCCTCGATATGGCCTCTTATTCTCAGCGCATGTTCAGCATGTTCGCCGGGGAAGAAAAAAACGTTACCCTCGAGGGCGGACCCGACATGGTCGGCGTGGTGATCGATCACTTCGGCTCCGACGTCCATCTGGTCCCGCTTCCTGACGGCGGTTTCCGGGCGCATGTCCAGGTGGCTGTAACCGACCACTTCCTGGGATGGGTGTTCTCGCTCGGAGGGCGTGTCCGGGTGACGGCACCGGAGGATACCGTGAAAATGATCCGGGAAAGGATCCGGGACCTGGACGGGCAGTATCGTTCATAAGGCTTTCCGGTACACTCCTCCGGCTTTCCGACAGTCAGGCGCTGACCGGATACCTGCATTCTTACAAATTCATGACAATGTTTTATTATCGCTTTCGCTTATTGTCATCAATTCGTCACCCGGTCTTCAAGCTTTCAAAACAGAGATATGCTATCCTTATAA
>CAMNFX010000012.1 GCA_946537585.1 uncultured Lachnospiraceae bacterium | reverse complement strand
TCACATGAGAGTTGTCATCCAGGATAATTACGAGAAAATGAGCAAATGGGCAGCATCCTATATCGCTGCCAGGATCAACGCACATAAAGAGGAAAGACCGTTTGTTCTCGGGCTTCCGACCGGTTCCTCGCCGATCGGAGTCTATCAGGAGCTGATCCGCATGAACAAGGCAGGAGAGGTCTCCTTTTCGAATGTCGTCACCTTCAACATGGACGAATACCTGGGACTTCCTCATGAGCATGATCAGAGCTACTGGTATTTCATGCATGACAACTTCTTTGACCATCTGGTCGATATGAAGCCGGAAAACATCAACATCTTAAACGGCATGGCTTTGGATCCGGTCGCCGAGTGCGCCCGTTATGAGGAGAAGATCGCTTCCTACGGCGGCATCGACCTCTTCATGGGCGGCATCGGCGTAGACGGTCATCTTGCTTTCAATGAGCCCTTCACCTCACTTTCCTCCCGCACGGGCGTAAGGGATCTTACCACAGATACCCGCATCGTCAATTCCCGCTTCTTCGGAAACGATCCGGAGGCAGTTCCTGCGCAGGCTCTTTCCGTAGGCATCGGCACCGTCACCGACTCAAAGGAGGTCCTGGTCCTGATCAGCGGACACAATAAGGCAAGGGCACTTGCCGCTACTGTAGAAGGCGGGGTCAGCCAGAAATGGACCTGTTCGGCTCTGCAGCTGCACAACGCGGCAATCATTGCCTGCGACGAGGAAGCCTGCGGAGAGCTTACTGTAGACACCTACAAGTACTTCCTGGACATCGAGAAAAAAGAGAGATTATAAGTTATCACAAAACCACACGGGCATGGTGCTTTATATAAGCGCCATGCCCTGTTCGTTTCAATGAAACCCAATAAAAAGAGCTTACTCCGGAAACAGAAGCCGGACTCGGCAATGTTTGTTAATTTAATCTTTCCACACTGAAACAAAGAAGGTATAATAAAACCCTATCGTAACTATTACAGCCTGCTAAGCTGAAAAAGAAGGGGTAATTGCATGACTGACAGAGAGATCCTCCAGCTACAGATCACTGCGTGTGAGCTCAGAGAGCTCATTTTACGCGCATTGTTCAATGCAAAGTCCGGGCATCCCGGCGGAAGCCTTTCCATCGTGGAGGCATTGACCTATCTTTACAAATATGAGATACGGATCGACGATCCCGATTCTCCCGACCGCGACCGGCTGGTCCTGTCCAAAGGTCACGCAGTACCGGCTCTGTATGCGGTACTGGCCATGAAGGGACTTATGCCGATCTCGCAGCTTGATACCCTCCGGCGTATTGACAGCCCTCTGCAGGGTCACCCGAAGCTGGGATCCGTTCCCGGCATTGAGATGTCGACCGGTTCCCTCGGACAGGGCATTTCCGTTGCCTGCGGCATGGCCCTGGGTGCCAAGATCCGCGGACAGAAGCTTCGCGTATATGCGGTTCTCGGAGACGGAGAGCTGCAGGAGGGACAGGTTTGGGAGGCGATCCACTTCGCCTCGCATTACAGCCTCAACAACCTCTGCCTGATGGTCGACTGGAACAACCTCCAGATCGACGGATACGTAGATGATGTCATGAACTTAAGGAAGATGGATGACCGTTTCCGCGCGAACGGATTCCGTACCATCGTGATCGACGGTCATGATTTCATTGAGCTGCAGGCTGCCTGCAGCATGTTCCACCAGACCAAGGACCGTCCCACCGCGGTCATTATGAAGACCATCAAGGGCAAGGGCGTAAGCTATATGGAGGATGCCGTGGAGTGGCACGGCAAGGCTCCGAACGAAGAAGAATACAAGCAGGCGATCCTTGAGCTCGACCGTCAGATCCGCCAGCTCCGCCGCATGAACCAGGAAGGCACGGATGTCGGCGGTACGCAGACCGGCGGTATGGCCCTCGGCATGATGGACTTAAGCGACTCCAAGTGGGACAGCATGGTGCTCGACAGCTTTGCGCGCAATTCCCTTGCGCAGAGGGCCGCGGCAGAAAGGGAAATGGAGCAGAAGGCTCTCGATGACGCACGCCAGAAAGAGGCGCGGATCGCGCGCGAGCGGATGATGAAGATCAACGATACTGAAACGGCAGGAGGTGACGGCGAATGAAAAAGATCGCAACCAGAGTAAGCTATGGCGAAACGCTGGTGGAGCTTGGCTCCAGGCATCCCGAGATCCTCGTGCTTGATGCTGACCTTGCAGCCGCCACCAAAACGGACCTGTTCAAAAAGGCGTTTCCCGACCGTCATTTCGAATGCGGCATTGCGGAAGCCAATATGATCGGCGTGGCAGCCGGTCTTTCCACCATGGGCTGGGTTCCCTTTGCATCGAGCTTTGCGATGTTTTCCGCCGGCCGCGCCTATGAGCAGATCAGAAACTCTGTCGGCTACCCGCACATGAACGTCAAGATCGCCGGTACGCATGCCGGTATTTCCGTCGGTGAAGACGGTGCCTCCCATCAGTGCTGTGAGGACATCGCGCTGATGCGGACGATCCCCGGCATGACTGTTCTCTGCCCGGCGGATGATATAGAGGCAAGGGAAGCCGTACGGCAGGCTTATCTTTGGCAGGGTCCGGTATATCTCAGATTCAGCCGTCTGGCACTGCCCGTTTTCCATGAGGGTCCGACCGGCTTCCAGATCGGAAAGGGCGAGGTGCTTCACGAAGGCACGGATATCGCATTCATCGCTACAGGCCAGATGAGCTATGAAGCCCTGCAGGCTGCGCTTATGCTGGAAGAAGAGGGCATTCACGCCCGCGTGATCAACATGTGCAGCATCAAACCGCTTGATGAGAAGCTGGTCCTCGAGGCAGCTGCAGACTGCGGCCGTGTGATCACCTGCGAGGAACACAGCATCATCGGAGGACTCGGGGAAGCCGTTACCGGCGTTATTTCCGAGAAGTGTCCGGTGCCCGTGCACAGGATCGGCGTCAACGATGTTTTCGGTCATTCCGGTCCCGGAGAAGCTCTGCTTAAAGAATTCGGCCTTTGTGCTTCACATGTGGCAGAGGCTGCCAGGGGAATGCTCGGAAAGTGATCCGGCTGTCTTTTTAACAATTCCGTTTTGCTGCCCTGCAGCTGACGGATCATGATTCTTTAAACCATCCAGGGGGTACGCGTATTGGGCGCTTCGAATTCGATTGAATTTAAGAACATCACCAAGCGGTTCGGACGGAAGGTTGCCAATGAGAACATCAGCTTCTCCTTGAACAAAGGCGAGATCCTTTCCCTGCTCGGCGAAAACGGCAGCGGAAAGACCACGCTGATGAACATGCTGGCAGGCATTTACTATCCGGATGAGGGAGAGATCCTGATCAACGGAGAACCGGTGCAGATCCGTTCCCCGAAGGACGCCTTCCGTTATAATATAGGTATGGTGCATCAGCATTTCAAGCTGGTGGACCTGTTTACCGCCGCCGAAAATATCGCGCTTGGCGAAAAGGGCCGTTTAGACCGGAGCCGGATCGCCGCAAAGATCCGTGAGATCAGCAGCAAATACGGCTTCATCATTGACCCGGACAAGAAGGTCTATGAGATGTCGGTCTCCGAAAAGCAGACCGTTGAGATCGTAAAGGTCCTCTACCGCGGCGCTGATGTGCTGATTCTGGATGAGCCCACCGCCGTGCTGACGCCCCAGGAGATCGGCCACCTGTTTACAGTGCTCCGTGCCATGAAGGCGGACGGCAAGTCGATCATTATCATTACGCACAAGCTGAATGAAGTCATGGAGATCTCCGACGAGGTCGCGGTCCTGAATCACGGCTCCTTTATCGGAAAGGTCCGGACATCCGACACGGATCCCCAGAAGCTGACGGAGATGATGGTCGGACATAAGGTTGCCCTCGAGATCCGCCGCCCGATGCCGAAGGATCCGAAGCCCAGGATCGTTGTCAATGATCTGACTGTACGCAATCATGAGGGAGTCAATAAGGCACACCATATCAGCTTTACCGCCTACAGCGGAGAGATCCTGGGGATTGCCGGAATCGCCGGAAGCGGCCAGAAGGAGCTGCTGGAGGCGATTGCGGGCCTGCAGGTGATCACCGCGGGAAGCATACAGTATCTTCCGGACGGGAAAAAGCCGATGGAGCTTGTCGGCAAGACGCCCATGCAGATCCGGCAGGCGGGTGTTTCCCTTGCATTTGTTCCCGAGGACCGTCTCGGTATGGGACTGGTCGGTTCCATGGGCATGTCCGGCAATATGCTGCTTCGGACATGGCGCAGGGGCAAGGGCATTTTTGTAGATGAAAAGATCTCCAGGGATCTTGCCGAGCACATTCGCGAGGAACTCGATGTATCCACGCCGGATATCATGTATCCTGTCCGGCGTCTTTCGGGCGGAAATGTACAGAAGGTTCTGGTAGGACGTGAGATTGCTTCCGCACCCTCCGTGCTGATGAGCGCCTACGCCGTGCGCGGTCTCGACATCAACACATCCTATACGATCTATAATCTGATGACAGAGCAGAAGGAGAAGGGTGTCGCTGTCCTTTATGTCGGCGAGGACCTGGATGTTCTTCTGGAGCTCTGCGACAGGATCCTGGTCCTTTGCGACGGTCACGTTTCGGGGATCGTGGATGCCAGGACCAGCAATAAAAACGAGATCGGCCTGCTGATGACCACGATCGGAGGACAGCAGCCCTCCGGCAGCGTGCCGGCTGGACAAAAGAGCGGAAAGGAGGAACAACAGGATGCATAATGAAAAACAGCCTCTGTTTCATCTTGCCCGCCGGGATGAAATGCCGAAGTCAAAGGTCTGGATGATCCGTGCAGCTTCGTTTCTCGCGGCTCTGCTGATCGGTGCGGCGCTGTTTGGCGTACTCGGCAAGAACCCCTTTGAGGCCTACGGCACGATCATTACCGGCTCTCTTGCAAAGCCCTCCGCAATACGCCAGACTGTGAAGATCGCGATCCCGCTTCTCGGAACATCCCTTGCACTTGCTCCGTGTTTCGGCATGCGTTACTGGAACATCGGCGCCGAGGGACAGATCACAGCCGGCGCTCTGGCTGCGACCTACTTTGCGCTTCACTTCGGAAAAACCTGGCCGCACCCCGTGATCCTGATCGTCATGGCGCTCGCAGCCTGCCTGTTCGGCGGCCTGTGGGCAGCGATCCCCGCTTTTTTCAAAGCCCGCTATAATACCAACGAAACACTGTTCACCCTGATGATGAACTATATCATCATCGGCGTTGTCAAATGGCTGCAGGGCGGTCCCTGGGAAGGCAAGCCCGGAAGCCAGATCATCCCGATGTTTCCCGACAATGCGATGCTGCCGAAGGTGCTCGGTGTGCACTGCGGCTGGATCATTATCCTGCTTCTGACCGTCTTCATGTATTTTTACCTTACAAAGATGAAGCACGGATATGAGATCGCCGTCATCGGAGACAGTGTCAATACCGCACGCTACGCCGGCATGAATGTCGGGCGCATCGTGATCCGGACCGTCTTTTTCTCCGGCGCGATCTGCGGGCTGGTCGGTTATCTTGTGACCTGCGGAGCCAACGGAACGCTCTATGATTCCGTGGCTGCAGGCGTCGGATTCACCGCGATCACCGTCGCCTGGCTGGCACAGCTGAACCCCTTTGCCATGATCGCGATCTCCATGCTTCTGGCGGTCTTGAGCAAGGGCGCAGGTACGCTGCAGACCCGTATGGAGGTGCCGGCTTCCGTTTCCGACATCCTGACAGGCGTGATCCTGTTCTCCATGTTAGCCTGCGAGTTCTTCATCAACTATAAGATCATTTTCCGCGGACAGCACAATGATGATGGGCCGAGGGGCTTTGCTCCCGAGGACGGCAAAAAGCCCGTGAAGGATGCTTTCGCTTCGAACGGAAAGGAGGGCGGCAGATGAACGGACTGATCTTACTGATCTATAACGCGGTTTTGAACGGCGCTCCCCTGATGTACGGAACCATGGGAGAGGTCCTCACGGAAAAATCCGGAAATCTGAACCTCGGCGTCGAGGGAATGATGTATATGGGCGGAGCGATCGGCCTCGGTGCTGCCTTCTACTATGAGAAAATGGCAGGAGACGGCGCATCCGGTCTGGTCGCCGTGCTGCTGGCGCTGATCTTTGCCTTTCTGGCAGGCGCATTCGGAGCACTGATCTACAGCTGGGTCACCATTTCCCTCAGAGCCAATCAGAACGTGACAGGTCTTGCGCTTTCGATCTTCGGTACAGGCGTCGGTCAGTTTATCGGAGAATACATGCGCGTGCAGGAGGGCGGCTTTGTAGCGATTTCCAACGGACTCAAGGCATTCTTCCAGAACAGCCCGTTCCCGGCGGCACTCCGCGCTGTCCCTGTGATCGGCCAGCTGCTGTTTTCCTATAATATCTTTGTTTACATCGCGCTGATCATAGCGTTCGCCATGGCTTATTTTCTTAATAAGAGCCGGGCGGGCCTTCACCTGAGGGCTGTCGGAGAGAGCCCCGCCACTGCGGATGCCGCAGGTATTGATATCGAAAAATACAAGTATCTCGCTACCGTCATCGGCGGAGGCATTTCCGCCATCGGCGGCATGGTCTATATCATGACCATCGCAGGCTGCGTATGGAATCATGACGGTCTGGCCGGCGAAGGCTGGCTCGCTGTGGCGCTTGTTATTTTCTGCCTGTGGAAGCCGGTCGGAGCGATCTGGGGCGCAGTCCTGTTCGGCGCGCTGATGATCATGTACGTCCGTGTACAGATCCCGATGGTACCTGACCAGCTGTACAAGATCCTTCCCTATGTCGTCACCGTCATCGTACTGATTGCCGTGTCATTACGCAGAAAGCGCGAGAACGAGCCTCCGGCATCGCTCGGACTGTCCTATTTCCGGGAAGACAGATAAGCTGTTAAAACACTGTATTATGAACGAGAAGACTACCAAATACGAAACTGACAACGCAGGCGGCCTTATGTATAAGGCCGCCGCTCTCATTGTAGACAAAAGAAAACTGATCCTGCTGCTGATCGGCATCCTGCTGCTGTTTTCCTTCGTTTCCAGAAACTGGGTCGAAGTGGAGCAGGAGCTGACGGAATACCTGCCGGCATCATCCGAAACCAGACAGGGACTCGACCTGATGGAAGAGCAGTTTGTCACCTTCGGGACGGCCGATCTGATGATCGCCAACATAGATTACGCCGAAGCGGACGCGACTGCGGAACGGATCCGTGCCGTAAAAGGCGTGCAGTCCGTGGACTTTGATGACAGCACTGACCATTACAACAACGTCTCTGCGCTCTATCATGTCACGTTTGATTATCCGGAGGAGGATGAACGCTGCCTCGAGGTGCTGCAGCAGCTGAAGGACCGCTATTCCTCCATGGATCTCTATGTTTCCACGGAGCTCGGAAACCAGAAAGGAGAGATCATCGACCGTGAGGTCGGGGTCATCATGATCCTGGTGGCGATCATCGTCGTTACAGTTCTGACGCTGACGTCCCAGACCTATGCGGAAGTCCCCGTGCTTGCCCTCACCTTTGTGGCAGCCATGGTCTTAAACCAGGGCACCAATTTCCTCCTTGGAAAGATCTCCTTTGTTTCCGATTCGGTCACAAGCATCCTGCAGCTTGCGCTTTCTCTCGACTACGCCGTCATTTTGTGCAACCGCTTCAAGGAAGAGTACAACCTGAGGAGTCCATCCTCCGGGACGGCCGGGAAAGAAGAAGCGGATCGGCGTCTTCGGGATTCGGTCGTCAGCGCCCTTGCCAAGGGTATCACCGAGATCGGCGCGAGCAGTCTGACCACCATCGGCGGCCTGGTAGCGATGATCTTCATGCAGTTCCGGCTGGGTGCCGACATGGGCATCTGCCTCATCAAGGCGATCGGTTTTGCCCTGTTTTCGGTATTCTTCTTTATGCCCTGCCTTCTCATGCTCTTTGGTCCTCTGATGGAGCGGACCCGGCATAAGAGCTTTATACCGAAGATCCCGTTTGTGGGCCGGTTTGCCTATGCGACCAGACATTTTATCCCGGTCCTGTTTGTCGGGCTCGTGATCGCAGCATACCATTTTTCCGGTTTCTGCCCCTATGTTTACGGCTATGAAAGCATCGTCACGCCCAAGCAGAATGAAATGCAGATCGCGGACAGCATGATCCGCGCAAACTTTACCTCACCGAACTATGTAGCCATGGTCGTTCCTTCCGGAGACTATGAAAAGGAAGCCGAGCTCCTTCGGAAGCTGGAGGAAATGCCCCAGGTGGATCACGCCGTCGGACTTGCCAACACCATTGCGCTTGACGGACACACACTGACGGAACGTCTCACACCCAGGGCCTTTGCTGAGCTGGCCGACATCGATTATGAGCTGGCCCAGGCCATCTATGCGGCTTATGCGGCGGACCACGAAGCCTACGGAAAGCTCATGGGCGGCCTTTCCGGTTACAGTGTTCCGCTGATCGACATGTTTCTTTTTGTCTGTGAGGAGCTCGATGAAGGCTACGTGACGCTAGACGAAGAGAAGATGGAGGATCTCCATGAAGCAAGAGACAGGATGATCAACGGACAGAAGCAGCTGCAGGGGCCGGATTACAGCAGGATGCTCGTTTATCTGACCCTTCCCGTCAGCTCTGAAGAGACCTATGCCTTTACCGATACGCTTTCCGAGCTGGCACAGTCCTTTTATCCTGATCAAAGGGTCTATGTCGTAGGCGAATCCACCAATGAATACGAGTTTCAGAAGACCTTCAGCCGTGACAATATCGTGGTCAGTGTGCTTTCGATCCTGATCGTGCTGATCGTCCTGCTGTTCACCTTCCAGTCGGTAGGCATGCCCATCCTGCTGATCCTGGTCATCCAGGGCAGTATCTGGATCAATTTCACCATTCCTGCCTTCACCCATGTCAATCTGTTCTTTATCGCCTATCTGATCGTGTCCTCGATCCAGATGGGCGCCAATATTGACTATGCGATCGTGATCGCAAGCCGTTACATGGAGCTCAAAGACCGCATGGAAAAGAAGGAAGCCATCATTGAGACCATGAACTTTGCCTTTCCGACCATCATCACCTCCGGCACCATCCTGGCAGTGGCAGGATTTCTGATCGGCCGCATGACCTCCGAGGGAAGCATTGTCGGCATCGGAGAATCCCTGGGGCGGGGCACCGTGATCTCCATTCTGCTGGTCATGTTCGTCCTGCCGCAGATCCTTCTCTTAGGCGCCGGCGTGATCGAGAAGACCTCCTTCAGGATGCGCTCGGGTCTTAAGCGGCACAGGGAAAGCGGTCTGGTCGTCGTGGACGGCGTCGTGAGCGGAGAGATCCGCGGAAAGGTCACAGGCGTTATGAAGGCCACTGTGGACGGAGAGGTCAACCTTACGCTTTTGTCGGGCTCTGTCCTCCGGAACGAGGAAAAGAAGCAGGAAAAGGAGGTGCAGCAAGATGAAAAGAACATACAGTAGACTTGCGGTTTTTCTGAGCTTATCCTGCCTTTTTGCTTTCGTGTTTTCAGCCCCGGCCGAAGGATACGCAGATGAAGCGCCGGAGGATCCGGCGGCAGTTACCGCAGCGGCTTTCGATGCAGCTTCATCGGAAACAGAGACCATTTATATTTCTACAGCGGACGATCTGATCGAGCTTTCGGAGAATTGCCGCTATGATGCATGGTCCCGAAACAAAAGGGTCATTTTACTGAACGATATTTCCCTGGGCGGCATCGATGATTTCATGATCCCGACCTTTGGAGGAAGCTTTGACGGAGACGGTCATAAGATCCGGGAATTCAGCATTACAGCCCCGAGATCTCCGGCAGGCTTTTTCGGCGTGCTGCAGTCCGGCTCTTCAGTTACGGGACTCACCGTGGAGGGCAGCGTCACGCCATCCGGAAACACGGAGAACACCGGCGGCATTGCCGGCATATGTGAAGGCTCGCTCCGGGACTGCGCATTCTACGGGACTGTCTCCGGTGACCGCTGTGTCGGAGGGATCGCCGGACTGAATACGGTCAGCGGCCGCATCAGCAGCTGTATTTCCGGCGGCGGCGTATTCGGAAGCCGTATGACCGGAGGGATTGCAGGTTCCAGCCACGGTTCCATAAGCTTTTGCTCCGGGAGCGCTTATATCAATACCGTTTCCATCGATCCCGGGCTTTCCCTGAGCGATCTGCACCTGGACCTGAATGCTTTTGCCGATGTCAGCCGGCTGATGAGCCTGGATACCGTAAATGTGGCAAGCGACACCGGAGGCATCGCAGGCTACAGTGACGGTGCTGTGATCGGCTGCATGAACAGCGGAACGGTCGGGTATCAGCATATCGGCTACAATGTGGGAGGCATCACGGGACGAAACAGAGGTCTCATTTCCGGTGCCCGGAACAGCGGGACGGTCTATGGCCGCAAGGATATCGGCGGGATTGCCGGTATGGCGGAGCCTTTTGTCACGGTCGACCTCACCGAAGACCAGCTCAGTGTGATCCAGGACGAGCTTCACACCCTTAATGAAATGGTCAGCCGCGCCTCCGAGGACGCTGACCGGACTTCCGCGTCTGTGAACGCCAGAATGAACCAGCTGACGGATCAGGTCAACGCGGCCGTGAACAATGCGGATGATCTTTCAGGGAGACTTAAGAACTATACCAACAGTACCGTGGATGAGGCTGACCGCGGCAGTGAAATGCTGGATGATTCCATCAGCGGCCTTGCGGATGCTTCCTCCAGTCTGGAAGACGGTACCGGCAGGCTTTCCGACAGCACAGTGATGATCAGGGAGGCGATCCGGGAAGTCCAGACCGATACCCAGGATGCCCATACTCTTGAAGAGCTGAACAAGGCTCTCGACTCTGCAGGGAAAGCCGCGGAGATCGAAGCGGCGGGCAAAGCAAGGATCCGGGAAGGAGAGGACCTCATAAGATCCATTGACCGCGCCTCAGATCCGCTGGATCAGAGGCTGCAGAAGATCGGAGAGGGCGCTTCACTGATCAGCGAAGGCGCCGGGATCTTACGAAACGGAAGGGGAGAAGGAAGCTCTGATGCCGGAGGAGCTGTTTTCTATATGAACGATGCCCTGACGCATCTTTCCGGCACGGACCTGAAGCTGAACGAAAATGCTCTGAAGGATGCGGAGCGTTCCTCCAAAAGCCTCCGGGACGGGATCGATGACATCAATGCCGGCCTGTCCGAGATCAGTCAGACTCTCAGCAGCTTAAACGGAGAGGATCCTCTCTATTTTTCACCCATGGGGCCTGAGGTCAGTGATTCTGCCGATGCACTGTATTCTTCCATGCAGCAGATCTCGGACAGCCTCAGGGAAATGAGCGGCAGCACAAACCAGGACACGCAGACCCTGACCGGAGATCTCAGGGAGATCAATGACCAGTTCAAAAAGGTGACGGATCTGGTGATCGGCCAGGTCAGTGACGCCGAAAGTACAGAACCCGGGGATATCATTGAAGACGCTTCGATGGATATCGATCCCGCGGATATCACAAGCGGAAAGCTGCTTCTATGCCGTAACAGCGGACTCGTTTCAGGAGATCTGAATACCGGCGGCATTTGCGGTTCCATGTCCATCTTTGACGAGCTCGATCCGGAGGATGACGGCGGCAGCGACCTGTCCTCGATCTATCATAAGCGCTATGAGCTTAAATGCCTTGTCCTGCAGTGTACGAACACCGGCGAAGTCGTTTCCAAACGCAGCAGTGCGGGCGGGATCTGCGGCTTCGGTCAGCTCGGCATGATCTCGGACTGCATCAGTGACTGCACCGTCTCCGCTGAGGACGGGGATTATATCGGCGGGATCTGCGGCAGTACGGATAACGTGATCCGGCGCTGCTACTCCAAAAACCGCCTGTCCGGCCGCGAATATGTCGGCGGCATTGCAGGAGGCGCCCTTTCCGGACAGGAAAAGACAAAAGACGATGAAAGCAGCGCTCTCATCGAAGACTGCACTGCGATCCCTCTGATCCGGAAAGCAAAGCAGCACGCCGGCGCCATTGCAGGTGCCGACCGCGGCGTACTCTTAAGAAACCGTTTTGTTTCCGATAAGCTCGGCGGCATCAACGGCATAAGCATCAAAGGAAAGGCGGAACCGGCAGACTATGCCCTTCTTTCCGCCTCCGATCCGCTCTTTCCCCGGGAGCTTAGGGAATTCCGGCTGGACTTCACTGCAGATGACACTATAGTAAAGACCGTGCGCTTTCATTACGGCGACAGCTTCAGCGTGTCGGCGCTTCCCGACATTCCTGAAAAGGAAGGGTATTACAGCCGGTGGGATCTTGAAGACAGCGGTCTGTCAGCAGCGGACAATGCAGACGGACAGCTCGGCTGTCTTTATAATGACGCCATCGTAAAAGCCGTATATTCACCTTATGTCACCGCTTTGAAGAGTACGGCTACACGAAGCTATTCCCGTCCCGTATTTTTTGCGGAAGGACATTTTGATGATACGGCAGCCCTTGATGCGGATCCTGCAGTCGTTTCCTTTTCCCATGATCCCGGAGGGGTTTTCGAAACACTGAAGAGCTATAACCGGGAGATCCTTGAGCAGTGGCATCTTCAGCTTCCTTTGGATGCGTCCGGAAAGCAGGAAACCCATACATTCCGATATCTGCTTCCAGCTGCGGCCGGCACCCGGAATGACCTGTACATCCGCCTTACTTCAGATGAATCGGAGCCCTGGCAGAAGCTCGAGCCCGGCAGAGAAGGCAGCTATCTTACTTTTGAGGTCCCCGGAAATGAAGCGTATATCACCGTCCTCTCCGCAAAAACGCCCCTGTGGATCTGGTTTGTTACCGGCGGCATTGTTTTCTGTATCGCGGCACTGGTCTTAAGAGATATCTATGTCCGCATCACGGCAAAGAAAGGCGCCGCATCAGAGAAGACGAAAAAGAAGCCGCCCTTAAGGACCCGCCTCAGAAGGCACGCCATCGTTCTGCTGATCCTTCTTCTGGCTCTGATCGGGTCTACGGCTCTGATCATTCAAAAGGCTCCCGGCGTGGCGGACGGAATGGGCCTGTATCTGATGCTGCGGAATTATTTCGAGCGTTCGGATATCGAAATGAACCTGGAGATCAATGCCGATCTCGGAGAGGAAAGCTATTTCACAGACATCTCCATGTACACTGCCGCAAGCGGAGACCGCAAGGTGACCGCCGTAGACTGGCAGGGGATCCCGGTCTATTACTGCGACCAGATGATGATCCTGGAAAACGGCAAGGCCTTCCGGATCGATGCGGACCTGCCCGACTACAGCAACATTATCCGTATGGCCCTGCCTCTGTACCGATCTGTGAAGATCTCCTCGAGCGAGCTGAACGGCGTACGCAGTTTCCATGCCGCCGCGGTCAATGAAGACGCCAGGAAGCTTCTTAAGCTTCTTGCTCCGTTCCTGGCCGACAGACTCCCGGACACCCTGCAGGTCGACGCTGATCTGGTCATGACCGATGCGGATCTTACATCCATCCGTTTCAGCTGGAGCGGAAATGTTCTGCCGGCAAACAGCGGACCGGAAAATACGGATCCCGTTCCGTCAGAGATCACGGCGACAATGCATTTCCATAACGCATCCGAGCCCCGACAGATCCCGCAGATCGTGGAATCCGCCATACGCAGCCGGGATACCGCAGGCATTTCCGATCTGTCCGATGATTTCAAACGGCTCTTCACCGCCTTTACGGATCTCTATTCCAAAGATCCCCTGAGTGCGGACGCAAAGGTGCAGGCAAGCTGCGGGCCCTTCGTTGTAAATGACAGCTTTCTCTATCAGAAGAGCAGCCGCTATGGAAAGGATATCTCCCGTATCAGCCGTTCAAAGACAGATGCGGCAGCCGAAGAAAGCCGTGATGCTCTGTACATCTGCGGGGAAAGGATCTGCACCGAAAGCGGCGTCAGTACAAGTCTTTCGGGCGGATATCTGGAGGATACATGGCAGCTCGTACGCATGGCCTCGGCTGCATGTCTCGAAGGAGAGCTGTCCCATACGGTAAACGAAGGCCTTCACAGCTATACGGTCTCTCTCGATGAAGAGACGATCCGCAGGCTTGCCGCCATGATCGTTCCGGAGGCAGCCGGTCTTCCCTTAAAGCTCGATGGAGGTTCCGTCACGGTCACGATCAGGGAGGACGCCGGCAATGCAGGAGCATTTTCCTCTGTCGGCAGGGACATGATCGAAACGATCGCACTGAAGGCGGAAGGCGAAACAGATGCCGGCGCCTTAAGTGTCCCCGTAAGTATGAGCATCCGCCTTGACCTTGCAGATAACGAGACCGGCTTTGAGGTGCCCGACGCCGTATCAGAGCAGCTTGGCTTAAACGAGGCTGCATCTCCGGAAAGGTAAGCTCCGTTTGATCTGCCGTTTTCAGGGCCCGGCTCTTTCAGAAATCTGTAAGTTGTGAAACCCGGAAAGTAAGTCTATAA
>CAMNFX010000011.1 GCA_946537585.1 uncultured Lachnospiraceae bacterium | reverse complement strand
CCTCGAGCTCCTGCTCCACTTCCTTATAACGGGAATGGAAGAACATCAGGGTCTCAATAACGAAGATAATGAACATCCAGATGCTCCAGCGGTCCATCCAGATCATTGGAAGACGGATATCCTCCGTCAGGATGAAGAGGATGATCGAGGCTGCAGCAGGCAGTATGCCGGCAGCTCTCCAGCGTCTGCGCTTCTTCCAGAGCTTCTTTTCCCGCTCCTCATAGGCTTCCCGCTCCTCTTTGAGCTTCTGCTCCATGGCCTCCAGAGCTTCTCCTGTCAGACCCTCGAGCTTTTTCTGTACCTCCTCGTCATCTTCCTCCTGCTTCTTTCTGCGCAGCAGGATAATGCCGATGATAAACTCTAGTGCCGTCGCGATCAGGCAAAGGAGATTGAACAGCGCCCAGGCTCCCCTTCCGGGACCCGGGCCAAGCGGAACATCCGGTTCCGTGATCTGTACTGCCGTTGTCTCCTGCGGGCGGTTCGCCGGTGCGATATACTGCGGGTCTCCCTGTGTCTCACCGGAAGTTTGCGGACCTTCATTTCCTCCCGGAGATGCCGGTCCCGGACCCTGCACATACCCGATCAGCTCTCCGGCCGTTCTTCCGACGGTATTTGCAAGCGTCTGTATCGTGCTTCTCGCAGCACCCGCAACGATCGGCTCCTCTTCGGGTGTGCCCGGTTCGGTTCCCGGGGTTCCTTCGGGGCCGCCCGGTCCTCCGGGTCCTGTCGGGCCGCCTCCTCCGCCGCCGGAACCTCCTCCGCCGCCTCCTCCGCCGGAGCCGGTGTAGCTCACGCTGTAGTACATTCTGTCGGTCTTGGTCCCTTTGGAGTTCCCCATCACGACACTTGCGACACGCATGCCTTCCGCCGCATACTGGACTGTCACCGTAATGTCATAGGTTTCAGAGGATGCCGTATAGTTTCCCCGCGTCTCTGAGCTGAGCCCGGCAGAGCGGTAGGTATAATATCCCTGACGATCAAACGGCACGTTAAGCCTCAGCTCTCCCTGCACGTTCCCGGTCAGCGCAAAACTGTAAATGCCGTCACCGGCTGCTTCCAAAGGAGCCGGGCTGCCGCCGGTCGGGGCGATCGTATAGTGGAACGTTCCGTTTGCCCTCGCGCTGTCCGTGACCCACAGCTGGTCATAGGGAATGACCACATTCAGCGTATCTGCATATGTGCAAAAGGAAAACAGCAGCAAAAGCATGCCAAGAAGCAGCGCCGGCATGCCGAAAACAAATGCCGAATGGCTTTTTCTTCCATATTCGGTTTTGCTTTGCCGCATTAGCATGCTATTCTCCTGAATCATTTTATAACACACATAAACAGGCAGCGCCCGCATCCCTCTTCATGCACGGTCCTACCGTTCCTCACACAAGATCTTCTGATCTTGTAATAACTTATACCATAGCAATGGTTACAAAAGCGTTACAAAGTCTGAAAATCTTTTCATATAACGACACTTCAGAATGGCATTTCTGATCCAAAATGTAAATTGCACTTAAAAAAATACAATTTTCCCACTTTCATAATACTATACTTATATATTTTTATCAAACTTTTTTTGCAGGAAAAGGGACACTGTAAGCTTTTTGTAAGCATTTTCCAAACCAGGGCCTGGCTTCTGCAGCATACGGTTCTGCATTCATAAAGCTGCGGTACGCTGTTTTCATAAATATAAGAAACGGGCCGGAGATCAGATCTCCAGCCCTTCGTCTTCGATGAGGTTTCTGCTCAGCGCAGCCTTGCAGGCCAGCTGATCGCAGCGTTCGTTTTCGGGATGGCCGTCATGGCCCTTGACCCATATGAAATTGATCTTGTGAGGCTCGATCGCCTTCAGCAGGCGCTTCCAGAGGTCAGTGTTCTTGACCGGCCCGGTCTTTCTCTTCCAGTCGTTTTTGACCCAGTTCTCGATCCAGTTGTGGTTGAACGCATCCACCAGGTACTTGGAATCACTGTAGAGATCGATCAGGCAGGGCCGGTTCAGGGCCTCCACGCCGGCGATCGCTGCCATCAGCTCCATTCGGTTGTTCGTCGTGCGGATATATCCCTGGGAGAGCTCCCTCTCATGCAGAACGCCGTCCCTGGTCGTGTACTGCAGGATCGTGCCGTATCCTCCGGGACCGTCGGGATTGCCCTTTGCCGCACCGTCTGTAAATATGCTTACTACACTCATGCTTTTTCTGAATAAATAATTCACTGCCGCATCCCGGAAGCTTAATCCGGGTATGCGTATTTCTTTGCCAGCTTGCGGATCGCCTCCGCAAATTTCTTCTTGTCGTCGTTTGCTCCCTCGGATGCCCTTTCCACGACTGCCTTCAGCTGATTGAACGCATCCAGCAGGTCATTGGTCACGGCATCGTTGCGGATCTGCACCGCGGTCTGCTTCTGATAAAGGACAGGCTCCGCAACATACTCCCATTCGTTGGCGGTCAGATCGAAGACCGACCCGCTGTAGGGGCAGTCGACGACGTTGCCCGTGCTTTGGCGCAGCTTTTCCGAGAGGTTGGCCATTGCATCGTCGTCGCCGTGTACAAGGAAAATGCGTCCTTTCCCGTTGAGATCTCCGAAGGAGGAGGCCCAGGCGATGAGCCCGTTCATATCCGCGTGCGAGCTCATGTCACGCATGGTCTCGATGTGCGCCCTGACGATAATGTCCTCTCCGAAGAGCCTGACCCGCTCGATGCCGTCCTGCAGCATGCGGCCGAGCGTTCCCTCCGCCTGATAACCGGCAAAGACCACCGAGCACTCCGGGCGCCAGAGGTTATGCTTTAAATGGTGGCGGATACGTCCCGCGTTGCACATGCCTGCCGCAGCCAGGATGATCTTCGGCGTCTGGTTGAAGTTGATCGCGGTGGAATCCTCCGTCGTGATGCTTAAGGTAAGGTCGTCAAATACGATCGGGTTGATGCCCTTTTCCACCAGTGCCTTTGTCTCATCATCGAAGCACTCCGTGAGGTTTTCGTGGAATACCCTCGTTGCTTCTGCAGCCAGCGGGCTGTCCACGAAGACCGGAAAATGATCGAAGCCTTTGATCAGGTTCTGCTCCTTGAGCTGCCGGATCAGGTACAGAAGCTCCTGGGTGCGTCCCACGGCAAATGCCGGGACCACCACGTTTCCGCCGCGGTCAAAGGTCTCCTGCACGATGCGCCTCAAATCCTCAAGATGATCGAGTCCCGGCTCATGCAGGCGGTTTCCGTAGGTGGATTCCATGATCACATAGTCGGCTTCCGTAATGTATTCCGGATCCCGGATGAGAGGCTTGTTGAAGTTTCCGATATCACCGGAGAACACCAGCTTTTTCTCTTCCGCTCCCTTCGTCTCACGGACCCAGAGCTCAATGGATGCGGATCCCAATAGATGCCCGGCGTCCACGAAACGCGCTCTCGCCGTATCACTTAATTTGATCTCCTTATGGTACGGGACCTCCTTAAAGTGCTCGAGGCACTTCTTTGCGTCCTCCACCGTATAGGCGGGCTTCACCTCATCCTTGCCGGCCCGCTTTCCCTTGCGGTTGGCGAACTCCGCCTCCTGCTCCTGGATATGCGCGCTGTCCAAAAGCATGATGGCATCGAGATCCATCGAGGCGCTCGTCGTTAATACGGTCCCGCGAAAGCCCTGCAGATAAGCATAGGGGATCATGCCGGAATGGTCGATGTGCGCATGCGTCAGAAGCAGGTAATCGATCTCCTTGAAGCTCACGGGAAGGGGCGCATTTTCATAAATGTTCTTTCCCTGCTCCATGCCGCAGTCGATCAGGATCTTTGTATCCGAAGTCTCCACCAGGTGCATGGAGCCCGTCACTTCGTGGTCCGCGCCGATAAATGTCAGCTTCATATTCCGTCTCCTTCCGCGTAAAAAACGTGGTCTGCCGCACTTTCAGGTCCATCGTGACTGCTGCGGCAGAAGCTGCCGAAATCCATATGGATCACTGTTGATCACTTGTTGTCAATGCCATCTTGAAAAGCTTTTTTTCCTGCACTTATCTTAACACAAATCATGAAGGATGGATAGTCAAAGCCTCCTTCTTTCGCCTTTCTTTTCGCCTCTGCAGCAGTGACATTGCCCTGTGTGCCCGGCATCAGGTCCGGTCCCCGTTACAATAATCTTTTCTTAAGAAAAGCCTTACCCTTCCTTTGCGAGCCGGATGAACTCCTCCATTTCGGAGGTGACCCATTTTTCCTTATGAAAGAAGATCTGCCGAAACATCGTGATGCTTAAATCCTTTACATCGAGCAGCGCAAGATTGCCCTCCCGGATGTGCTTTTCCACTGTAAAATACGGCAGCAGCGATACGCCGCCGCTGGCTTTTAGCATCTGGATGATGAACTCCGTGTTGCTGATCTCCAGGAAAGGCTCTAAGAGAAGGTTCTTCGAGGCAAGCATCTGGGAAAGGCGCCGGTGGTAGCTGGCTTCCCTCTCCGTCAGCATAAAGGGGTATTTGAGAAGCTGGGCTGCCCGGATCTCGACCTGCCTTGTGATCGCGTACTCCGGGGAGCAGACGAAGACGATATCCTCCGGGACCTCCATCGCCTTATGCCAGTTGCTGTCATAATGAGGGTCATCCAGAATATAGACGAGATCGACCTCGTTGTGCTCCATCATCTCCAAAGCTGCCTCCGGTGTCGTAGAGGTGATCCGGATCGACACCTTCGGATGGAGCTCACGCATCTTGTTTAAGACTGCCGGCAGCTTGGAAAAGCACAGGGACTCTACCGTACCGATCCTTAAGGATCCGGTCAGCTCTCGGCTGTCGTCAAGCGCCACCTTGGCATGATTCAATTCATTAATAATATTATAGGCGTAGCTTAAGAAGCGCTCTCCCTGCGGCGTGAGCGAGACCCGCTTTCCGATGCGGTCAAAGAGATGCGTGTTCAGATCCTGCTCGAGGTTCTTGATCTGGATCGTTACGGCAGACTGGCTGTATCCAAGGCTCTCTGCTGCCTTGGAAAAGCTCTGGAACTGAACCACCTTGATGAAAGTCTGTAGCTGACGGATCTCCATGATAAACTCCTGCGTTAAGTCAGTTTTGGGGATAATCTGTCCGCATGCCATATGAAGCTGCGGCACAGACAGATTTTGTATTTCTATGTATTTTGTATTTAAGTAATTTTATTAAATTGATTAAAACCATGAATTTGATTTATTTGTAAATTATGATATATTAAATTTAACAAAAAGGCAACCGTGATTTCCTTTGTTTCATAAAGAATTTCACAAATGTTGCCTATGCATTTTTATTCGGAGGACAATCTGTCATGGAAAACAAAGTCACGTTGGAAATGATCCAGGATGCAAGGGAAGCACTGAAGGGAGTTGCTGAGCTCACTCCCATGGTCACCTCCACCCGTCTGGGCAAAAATCTTTACATTAAATCAGAGAACCTGCAGAAGACCGGTTCCTTTAAGATCCGCGGCGCTTACAACAAGATCCGCTCTCTCACTCCCGAGGAAGCAAAGCGCGGTGTCATCGCATGCTCTGCAGGCAACCACGCGCAGGGCGTTGCTCTTTCCGCTACCAAGCTGGGCATCAAGTCCGTCATCTGCATGCCGGAGGGCGCACCGATCCTGAAGGTCGAGGCTACCAGAGGCTACGGCGCTGAGGTCGTTCTGGTTCCGGGCATCTATGATGATGCTGCAAGAGAGGCTGAGCGTCTTTCCAAGGAAAAGGGCTACACCTTTGCTCATCCGTTCAATGATCCCTATGTCATTGCAGGCCAGGGTACCATCGGTCTGGACATTCTCGATCAGGTCCCGGATGTGGATCAGGTCATCGTTCCGATCGGCGGCGGCGGACTCATCTCCGGCGTTGCAGTAGCCATCAAGTCCATGCGTCCGAACGTCAAGGTCATCGGCGTACAGGCTGCTACCGTTCCGTCCATGTATGTTTCCCGCAGAAACGGTGAGATCACCACTGTCAAGGACGGCGCTACCATCGCAGACGGTATCCATGTTCTGACCCCTGGCGATCTGACCTACGAAATCGTATCCAAGTATGTTGATGATATCGTCACCGTATCCGAGGATGAGATCGCAGCTGCCATCGTCGCACTGCTCGAGGGTCCGAAGACCGTAGCCGAGGGCGCAGGTGCTACCTCCGTAGCCGCTTACCTCTTCAACAAGGTCGACACCTCCCTGAAGACGGTCGCTCTGGTTTCCGGCGGCAATGTCGATATCACCACCCTTTCCCGTATCATCACCAAGGGTCTGCAGAAGACCGGACGTATCGTACAGCTTTCCACCAAGCTGATCGATAAGGCCGGCAACCTTGCTCAGCTTCTTAGCTGCGTTGCCGATACCGGTGCCAATGTTCTGAATATCGAGCATGAGCGTGAGGATGCCAAGACCGAGGTCAACTCCTGTGTCGTCACTCTGACCCTGGAGACCCGCGATCAGGCTCATATCCAGAAGATCCGTGAGGAGATGGCAAACCGCGGATATCGCATCCTTGAATGATCACCCATTCCGTCTGATCATTCAACAGCTTCATTAACCCATCCCCAGTACCGGTTCTGACCGGTGCAAAACCCAATACGCGGGAGCCGCTGCTGACAGATATCAAAGATATACTGCATCTTAAAGCGCATCCGCCGGCAATCCGGCTCCCCCATCCTTTTTTACCGAAGCGATCCTTACATCGGTCCGGTGTATTTTTTAACCATGAATGTCGCTTTTTCGGTTCAGCTGCGGGCTTTCAGGCACCTGCAGGAATCAGAAGAAGTAACAGATATAATCATCAAATGTAGCCGGAAAGAAACCGGTTACCAGAAAAAAGAAAAGGAGGGGCCTTCCGCAAAACGCACTGCCCGCGGAAGGAAAGTAATCATGTCAACTGGCAAAAAGAAAATCGGTCTGCTGCCCAAGCTGGTGATCGCCATTGTACTCGGTCTTGTCGTCGGTACCATCGCCCGCAGCGCAAATCTTCCGATCATCATCCGCATCGGCGCGACCTTCAACAGCATTTTCGGAAACTTCTTAAGCTTCTGTATTCCGCTGATCATCATCGGCTTCGTCGCTCCTGGTATTGCTGACCTGGGCGCAGGCGCAGGCGCGACCCTGGCTCTGACCGCAGGCGTTGCCTACATTTCCACCCTGATCTCCGGTTCCTTCGCATTCTGCGTAGACTCCGTGCTCTTCCCGAGCTTCCTGAAGTTCGGTTCCATCGTCATGGACAACGCACAGAACGCTGAGGATACCATGCTTTCCGGTCTGTTCACCGTAGAGATGCCTCCGCTGATGGGCGTTATGACCGCTCTGATCACTTCCTTCATCATGGGTATCGGCATCGCGGTCACCAACTCCGAGCATTTAAGAAACATCTTCCATGAGTTCCAGAAGATCGTCGAAGGCGTTGTAGCAGGCGTTCTGATCCCGCTGTTACCCTTCCATATCTATGGTATCTTCGCAAACATGACCTATGCAGGCACCGTTGCCGAGATCATGAGCGTTTTCGCAAAGGTCTTCGTCATCATCATCTGCATGCATATCATCATTATCATCTTCCAGTACACTGTAGCCGGTACCTTCGCAAAGAGGAACCCGTTCGGTATGATCCGCAACATGATTCCGGCTTACATGACCGCAATCGGCACCCAGTCTTCTGCTGCTACCATCCCGGTCACTCTGGAGTGCACCAAGAAGAACGGCTGCTCTTCCAAGATCGCTGACTTCGTTATTCCGCTTTGCGCTACCATTCATCTGTCCGGTTCCACCATCACCCTGACCAGCTGCTCCATCGCTGTCATGATGCTGAACGGATGGCCGGTCACCTTCGGCCAGATGTTCCCGTTCATCCTGATGCTGGGCGTTACCATGGTCGCAGCACCCGGTGTTCCGGGCGGCGCAGTTATGGCTGCACTCGGTATCCTTGAGAGCATGCTCGGCTTCAACGAGAACATGCTCACCCTGATGATCGCTCTGTACATCGCACAGGACTCCTTCGGTACTGCCTGCAACGTCACCGGCGACGGTGCTATCGCAATGCTGATGGATGCGATCACCAACAAGAAAAAGGCCTGATCCCCTATAAGTACAGTACAGGCTGTACAAAGGAGCGCTTTCCTCTTCCGGGAAGCGCTCCTTCTTTTGTACAATGCTTTGCGTGCAAGCTTCTTGACTTCAAATCATTTCGTGTCTATGATGTTCCTTGAAAGGAACTGCTTTTTCATCTATGATAAAAGCAGCCAATCACACATAGTTTCCGGATTTAAGAAAACGAGGTCTGACATCATGAAGAACAGCAAATCCGCACCGAAGAAATCCGTCCACGAGCCTGCGCTCCTTCGAAATCACAAGCTCTTCAACATCCTGGTCATCAATCCGGGCTCCACTTCCACCAAGATCGCCCTCTTCCAGAATAACTACTGCCTGAAAACGCTCACGGTCTCCCATGACCCGGAGGATTTAAAGCAGTTTTCCGATGTGACCCTTGATCAGCTTGAATACCGCAAGAAGGCGATCCTGGAGACTCTGGAGAAGGAAGAGATCGATATCCATACGCTCGATGCCGTTGTCGGCCGCGGCGGATACATGAAGCCTGTAGAAAGCGGCACCTATCTCATTGACGACCGCATGGTCGAGGATCTGAAGCACCCGTGGAGCGAGCATGCCTCCAACCTCGGCGGCATCATCGCCAAGGAGATCGCCGACTCCGTTGGCATTCCCGCGTATACCGTAGACCCGGTCTGCGTGGACGAAATGGTCCCCGTGGCTAAGATCACAGGCGTCAAAGGCTTCTCCCGCCACGCAAAATGGCATCCCTTAAACCAGAAGGCCGTGATCCGCCGTCTTGCAAGAGACCTCGACGTGGATGTGACTGATATCAATGTCATCGTTGTCCATATGGGCGGCGGCATCAGCATCGGCGCGCACCGCGCAAACAAATGTATCGACGTCAACAACTGTATCGACGGTCAGGGCGCCTTCTCTCCCAACCGTGCCGGCACCATGAACTTCGGCGACGTGATCGACATGTGTTTCTCCGGAAAATACACCAAATCCGAGGTCATCAAGCACTGCATCGGCCAGGGCGGCCTCGTCAGCTACTTCGGCACCGATGACGTACGTGTGATCGAGGAGAAGGCAACGACCGACCAGTTTGCGGCACTCGTCCTCGAAGCCATGGCCTACCAGATCTCCAAGAGTATCGGAGAAAACGCGATCGCCTTAAAGGGCCAGGTCGATGCGATCATCCTCACCGGCGGACTCGCCCGTTCCAAGTTCCTCGTCGAAAAGATCGAGGAGTATGCAGGCTTCCTCGCACCCGTCTATCTCTATCCGGGCGAGTACGAGATGGTGGCTCTTGCCAAGGGAGCATACCGTGCCTTAAGCGGACAGGAAGCCGCCAAGACCTACGATCCCGCACCCTTCCCTGCTCCCGATGATTTCGCGGCCCAATTCTGATAAAAACCAAGGTAAAAATAACAGGAAGAAGGGGTGAACAGCATATTGAGCCTACTTTCAGCATTTTTGATGAGGAATATGTACTTTTTTTGATAAACGACGACGCTTTTTCCCTTTAATCAGTTGAACTGTCTGTCTTTTAGGATTATAATATAGTCTACTTTTATTTTAGGAGGAAAGGCACTTATGAGAAATCTTTCATTTAAAAAAGCATTTGCTCTTACTTTAGCCGCTGTGATGGCAGCTTCTCTTGCTGCCTGCGGTTCATCAGGCTCCACTTCGTCAACGACTGCAGCAGCTCAGGCTGCTGACTCCGGTTCTTCTGAAGGCTCCTCCGCCGCGATCAAGATCGGCGGTTCCGGCCCCTTAACCGGCGGCGCAGCCGTTTACGGCACTGCAGTCAAGACCGCTGCCGAGATCGCCGTCGAGGAGATCAATGCAAAGGGCGGCCAGCAGTTTGAGCTGAAGTTCGAGGATGACGCGCATGACCCGGAAAAGGCTGTCACTGCTTACGGCATCTTAAAGGACTGGGGTATGCAGGCATCTCTTGCTACCGTCACCAGTGCTCCCGGCGCTGCTGCAGCTCCGATGTACAAGGATGACCACATCTTTGCCATCACCCCGTCAGGCTCTTCTCTCGCAGTTATCTACGAGGATCCCGACAACTCCGCAAATCCGTTCGGCAATGTCTTCCAGATGTGCTTCACCGACCCCAACCAGGGTGTCGCAAGTGCGGACTACCTTGCAGCTCATCCGGATCTCGGTTCCAAGATCGCTGTCATCTACAAGAACGATGATAACTACTCCAGCGGTATCTTCGCAAAATTCAAGGCCGAGGCTGCTGTCAAGAATCTTGAGATCGTCTACGAGGGTACCTTCGACGATTCCAACGCTTCCGACTTCTCCGTACAGATCCAGAAGTGCCAGGCAGCGGGCGCTGATGTTGTTTACCTTCCGATCTACTATGAGCCGGCTTCCCTGATCCTGACCAAGGCAGCTGCAGAGGGCTATACACCGACCTTCTTCGGCAACGATGGTATGGACGGCATCCTGACCCTCGAAGGCTTCGATACCTCTCTTGCAGAGGGCGTTTATCTTCTGACTCCGTTCTCTGCTGACGCTTCCGACGATCTTACCAAGAACTTTGTCAAGAAGTATCAGGAGAAGACCGGTGAGGTTCCGAACCAGTTCGCAGCCGATGCTTATGACTGCGTTTATGCGATCGCTCAGGCAGTGGATGCTGCAGGTCTTGATGCAAGCAAGAGCCCGTCCGAGTTCTGTGATGCTCTTGTAAAGCAGTTCACCTCCATGACCTTCAATGGTCTGACCGGCCAGGACATGACCTGGTCTGAGACCGGTGAAGTCTCCAAGGCTCCGAAGGCCGTAGTTATCAAGGACGGCGTTTACGTCGGCGTTGAGGACTGATCCTCTGTAGAGAAGTCCTGAAGTTCAAACTGTTTCATCAACCTTCTTAGGCACATTTTGCTGCCGGTGCCGGAGTTGTCAGCCTGGCTTTTGCCGCCTGCTCACCCCCGGCACCGGCTTTATCTTACTGAAGGGAAACCGCAACATGGAATTTATATCTTATCTGGTCAACGGTCTGGGCCTTGGCAGTGTTTATGCGATCATTGCCCTGGGTTATACCATGGTCTACGGTATCGCGAAGATGCTGAATTTTGCCCATGGTGACGTTATCATGATCGGCGCCTATATCTCCTTCTTCGCGCTGATGAATTTCGGACTGCCCATCATTCCCGCAACTCTGCTGGCTATTATCTGCTGCACCATCTTAGGCGTTGTGATCGAAAAGCTTGCCTACAAGCCTCTCCGTCAGGCGTCCAGCCTGGCTGTCCTGATCACGGCGATCGGCGTCAGCTATTTCCTGCAGAACGGAGCCCAGCTTCTCTGGACCTCCGCGACCAAGGTCTACCCCTCGGCAATGCCGTCCGGCTCCCTGACGCTCGGAGGTTTTTCCATTTCCTGGCTCACGCTGATCACGATCGGCGTCTGTCTGCTGATCATGGCTGTCCTTACGACCTTCATCAACAAGACAAAGACCGGCCGGGCCATGCGGGCCTGTTCCGAAGATAAGGGCGCAGCCATCCTGATGGGCATCAATGTCAACTTCATCATTTCCGTGACCTTTGCCATCGGTTCGGGGCTTGCAGCCATCGCTTCGGTACTGCTCTGCTCCACCTATCCTTCGGTATTCCCCACCCTTGGCGCCATGCCCGGCATCAAGGCATTTACCGCTGCGGTCTTCGGAGGCATCGGCTCGATCCCGGGCGCCTTCCTCGGAGGACTGCTGCTCGGCATCATCGAGATCCTGGCGAAGGCCTATATCTCCACCCAGCTCTCAGATGCCATTGTGTTTGCCGTCCTGATCGTCGTTCTGCTGATCAAGCCCACCGGTCTGCTCGGCAGAAAGCTCAGCGAGAAAGTATAAGAAAGGAGTCGCAGTATGAAGTCGAATAAGAATATCCTGTCTGTACTCCTTAATAAACGTCACAAAGGACGTACGATCTCCTATACCCTCGTGGTCGCCGCCTGGATCATCCTGACCGTGCTGCAGCGCGGAGGGCATGTTTCCAGTCTGATCGCGGGACTTCTGGTCCCGATCACCTGCTATATGGTCGCAGCATTGGGCCTGAACTTAAACGTCGGCATCTCCGGCGAGCTGAACCTCGGCCAGGCCGGCTTCATGAGCGTAGGCGCCTTTACCGCGGTCTGTATCTCCGGATATCTCGCGGCATCCATCCCGGCTGCGCCTTTGCGTCTCGCAATCGCACTGATCGGAGGCGCTTTCGTGGCTGTCATCTTCGGACTTGTGATCGGCATCCCTGTCTTAAAGCTCCAGGGCGACTATCTTGCGATCGTGACTCTCGCCTTCGGCCAGATCATCAAGAGCATCATCACCAACATGTACTTAGGCTTTGATGAGAACGGCTTCCAGTTCAGCTTTGTGCAGAACACCACCGAGCTTGCGCCCGGCGGCAAGATGCTCTTAAACGGCCCCATGGGCGCTACCGGCACCCAGAGGATCGCCACCTTTACGGCCGGCGTGATCCTGGTACTGATCGCTCTGATGATCATCTACAACCTGATCTGGTCCAAGAGCGGCCGTGCCATCATGGCAGCCAGAGACAACCGCATTGCCGCGGAGCTCTCCGGCATCAATATCACGAATACGAAAATGCTTTCCTTTGTGGTCTCCGCAGGCCTTGCAGGTGCCGCAGGCGCTCTGTACGGCCTGAACTACTCCACACTGGTTCCCAATAAATTTGACTTCAACACCTCCATCCTCATTCTTGTCTATGTGGTGCTTGGAGGCCTCGGCAATATGAACGGCACGATGATCGCCACCGTGGTCCTCGTCCTGCTTCCGGAGCTCTTACGTTCCCTGCAGGACTACCGTATGCTGATCTATGCCGTTGTCCTGATCGTCATCATGCTGATCACCAACAATGAGCATCTCAAGACCTGGTTCAAATCGATCCGGTCCAAACAGGCAGACAGCAGAAAGGAGGCAGCTTAAATGAGCAGAGAGCACATCCTGAAGGTGCGCGGCTTAGGCATCGATTTCGGCGGCCTTACCGCAGTCAACGGCCTGGATCTGGATGTTTATGAGGGCGAGATCGTGGGCCTGATCGGTCCGAACGGCGCCGGCAAGACCACGGTCTTCAACATGCTGACCCATGTATATAAGCCGAGCCGCGGTGAGATCATCTTCTGCGGCGAGAACATCGCCTCCAAAAACATCGTTGAGACCAACAAGGCCGGCATTGCCCGTACCTTCCAGAACATCCGTCTTTTCAATAACCTTTCCGTACTCGACAATGTCCGGATCGGCTACCACAACACGATCACCTACTCCCCTCTGACCGCAGTGCTTCGTCTTCCTGCCTTCAGAAAGCAGGAAAAGGAGATCACCGAAAAGTCCATGGAGCTTTTGAAGATCCTGGGCTTAGGCGACCAGGCGGAGGTCATTGCGGGCAATCTCCCCTACGGTGCCCAGCGCCGTCTGGAGATCGCAAGAGCTTTAGCTTCCGGACCGAAGCTCCTCCTGCTCGATGAGCCCGCAGCCGGCATGAACCCTCAGGAGACCGGCGATCTGATGGATATGATCCGCTTTGTGCGTGATCATTTCAAGATCTCCGTACTCCTTATAGAGCACGATATGAAGCTGGTCATGGGTATCTGCGAGCGGATCACCGTGCTGAACTACGGCATGCTGCTTGCAGAAGGCACACCGGAGGATATTCAGAACAATCCGGAAGTTATCAAGGCATATCTCGGCGAATAAGGAGGTCCATAAAAGTGCTGAAAGTAGAAAACTTAAAAGTACAGTACGGCATGATCGAAGCGATCAAGGGCATCTCCTTCGAGGTCAATGACGGAGAGATCGTCACCCTGATCGGCGCAAACGGTGCCGGCAAGACCACCACCATGCATGCCATTTCCGGCCTGGTAAAGCCCAGTGCCGGCTCGATCACATTGAACGGAACAGAGCTCACCAAGGTCCAGCCCTATAAGATCGTGGACATGGGCCTGGCGCAGGTACCGGAGGGACGCCGTGTGTTTGCGCAGCAGACCGTGGAGGAGAACCTGATCCTCGGCGCCTACTCCCGCAAGGATAAGGAGGGAATCGCTTCCGACCTTGCGGATGTATTCCAGACCTTCCCCCGCTTAAAGGAAAGGCGCAGCCAGCTGGCCGGTACGCTTTCCGGCGGTGAGCAGCAGATGCTCGCCATGGGAAGAGCCCTGATGGCAAAGCCCTCCATCGTTCTCATGGATGAGCCCTCCATGGGTCTCTCTCCTCTTCTGGTGTCCGAGATCTTCCACATCATCGAGGATATCAACAAAAAGGGAACGACCGTGCTGCTGGTGGAGCAGAATGCAAAGCGCGCGCTTTCGATCGCGCACCGGGCCTATGTACTGGAGACCGGCAACATCACCCTCTCCGGCACAGGCGCCGAGCTCGCAAAGGATGAGCGTGTGCGGAAGGCGTACCTGGGCGGCTGATAAGACAGCTTTCTTTCAGGTAAATATTTTTCACTTATCAAGGATTCCTGCACCTTTTCAGTATCAGGTTTCAGAACGCATCCGGCGGCAGCTTGCTTAAGTTTCCGCCGTGCAAAAAGCTATGGGAGGATATTATGTACGTAAAAGATCATATGACGAAGGATCCCTATACGATCACGAAGGACACTGTCATCTCCAAGGCTCTGGAGATCATGCA
>CAMNFX010000010.1 GCA_946537585.1 uncultured Lachnospiraceae bacterium | reverse complement strand
TATCATGTTGTGATCCGGGGAGGTGAAACGCTGTGAAAACGGTTTTGCTTTTATTTCTGGAATTCATGAAGATCGGTCTGGTAGCGGTCGGCGGCGGACCGGCCACACTGCCGTACCTTATGGAGCTTACGGAAAAATATGACTGGTATACCATGGAGGATCTGACCAATATGATCGCGGTCAGTGAATCTACACCGGGACCGCTCGGGCTCAATATGGCAACCTACGCAGGCTTTAAAACACTCGGACTGTTCGGCGGCATCGTTTCGACAGCAGGGCTTGTGCTTCCCAGCCTGGTGATTATCTGCCTGATCGCGCGGTTTCTTGAGGACTTCAGTGAAAACAAATATGTAAAAGGCGCATTTGCGGCGATCCGTCCGGCTGTCTGCGCCATTATTGCGGTGAGCGTTTTCCGCGTATGCAAAGTATCTTTGTTTCAGCAGGAAAACGGTGCATATATACCGCACATCGGTGTCATGATCCTCTGCCTGATCGTTTTCTGTCTGCTGCAGGTAAAGCAGCTTCAGAAGTACCATCCGGCATTATGGCTGCTGTTTGCCGTGATCGTCGGAATTGTTTTCCGTTTCTGAGTAATTTCAGGATCAGCATATAAAGACGGATGAATAAGTTATTACCGAAAGGAACGACTATGAGCCAGGCATTTGATTCGACGTATCACAGGTATCCTTCTGCAAGAAACCCGGTCTTTGCCAAAAACGGGATGGTCAATACTTCTACGCCGCAGGCATCCGCCGCCGGAATTGAGATCCTGAAGATGGGAGGCAATGCCATAGATGCAGCCGTGGCAGCCGCATCGACCCTTACCGTCACTGAACCAACCGCAAACGGGCTCGGAAGCGACGCATTTGCTTTGATCTGGTCCGCTGAGGATCAGAAGCTTTACGGCCTGAATGCAAGCGGTCCCGCACCCAAACTGGCTTCTCTGGATAACTACCGCAGGGACGGAAAGCTCGTCAACGGAAAAATGCCGAAAAGAGGCTGGGGCGCCGTGACGGTGCCCGGAGCTGTCGGTGCATGGGCTGCAGCTGCAAAGCGTTTCGGAAAGCTTCCCATGACGAAAAGCCTGGCCCCCGCGATCCGCTATGCAAAAGACGGGTATCCTGTCGGCGCCGGTCTTTATACAAGCTGGAAGCAGGACTATGAACAGTACCTCGAGGAATTAAAAGGCGAGGAATTCAGGGAATGGTTCCGGACATTTCATCCTCTTTGCAGGGCATGGGAACCGGGAGAGATCGTAAAACTGCCGGATCATGCAAAGACTCTTCGGGAAATCGCTGAAACACAGGGAGAATCGTTTTATCGGGGCGCAATAGCGCAAAGGATCGACGCAGACTCAAAAGCGCACGGCGGGTATCTGAGGGCGGAAGACCTGGCCGCATTTCATCCGGAGTGGGTCGAACCCCTGAAGGTGGATTATCATGGCTATCAGGTGTGTGAGATCCCGCCGAACGGGCAGGGCATCGTTGCGTTGATGGCGCTCAATATTCTCAGTAACTTCGAGTTTGCCGAGAAGGAATGCTGTGAAACCTTTCACAGGCAGTTCGAAGCCATGAAGATCGCTTTTGCAGACGGTCTTCACTATGTGACGGATCCGAAGGAAATGACAATAGAGGCGAAACGCCTGCTCGATCCTGCCTACGGCAGAAAACGGGCTGCCGAGATCGGAGATACAGCAAAGCTTTACAGCTGGGATACTCCGCCCGGAAGCGGAACCGTTTACCTTTGCTGTGCTGACGGTGAAGGAAATATGGTTTCCTGGATCCAGTCCAACTATATGGGCTTCGGCTCCTGTATCGTCGTAAAGGATACAGGCATTGCCCTGCAGAACCGCGGGGCTGATTTCAGTACAGATCAGGACCACGCCAATGTGATCGCTCCCGGTAAAAAAACCTATCACACGATCATACCGGGCTTTCTGATGAAAGACGGAAGACCTGTGGGACCGTTCGGCGTCATGGGCGCTTATATGCAGCCGCAGGGACATGTACAGGTCGTCATGAATTACATCGACTTTCATCTGAACCCCCAGCAGTGCCTCGACGCGCCGCGATGGCAGTGGATCAGGGGGAAACGTTTCATCACGGAGACCTCCTTCAGTGATGAGATCGCACGCCAGCTGAAAGCGAAGGGACATGATATCAATACGGAACTGGAAACAGCTCTTTTCGGAAAGGGCCAGATGATCGTACGCCTGCCTAACGGCGTCCTCTGCGGCGGTACGGAAAGCAGATATGATTCCAATATCGCTGCATATTGAATAAGCATACGGACCTGAATAAGAAAAGCTCCCGGTCATACCGCCTTGACGGCTGATATGTGTGAACGGGAGCGTTTTTATAGCGGGGAATGATTCTGAAATGATACGGTTCTTCGGAAAGGAAGAACGAGAAAATCCTGTTTAAACTGATCAGATGACCACGGGCGAACGTGTCAGCTCGCCTCTGATCTCTGCTTTTTCTGAAGAGTCTTCATGAATTGCGGCCTGCAGGCTGTAGTAGATCTGGTCAAAGTACATATCCCGACGTAAAAGCTCCTTATGATCGGCAGCTTTGCTGATCACGGGGAGCGAAGCGCGGGCTTTCAGCTCATGAAGAAGCGGCGAGGCATCTTTGCGGAATCCGAGAATACGGATATACCTTGCAAAGCCGTCGGCCTTTAAACGGGCTGTTTCCTCTCCGGTAATGCCGAGCGTGATATGCAGCAGGGCTCTGCTGATGCGGCTGTAGGTATACTGCCTGGTTTTTGTATCCTCAACGCGGCCGGTGAAGGTCATCGGAGAGAGCGCGCGGTTTAGGAGCCGCTCGCCGATCTCGTCAGATACATCCAGACAGGAAGACAGGGGGCCTGGTCCCGCGGATTTCCGGGACGGATCCTTTGCGCCGGTAAACAGCGCCTGAAGAAGGCGGTCTGAAAGAAGGACCGAAAGATCATCCGGACATACAAAGCATCCGGCGTCGAGTAAGCGGCAGTACAGAGGATGGAGCGGCGCAGGGACGGAAGAAAATGGAAACGTAAGCTTTTCCTTCGGGTCCTGTTCTTTTCCGAAAACTGCAGGATGACCCGTGAGCCTTGTTTTTCTGAAAAGCAGCATCCTTTTTCTTAAAGCGGAAGCGGACGCAAGCGCAGCGTCATGGATATCGGTGTCATGATAGCTGTCCCCCTGCCGGCGGATCCCGGCAGGCCTGATCATGCCTGCATCACAGATACGGAGTTTTCCGATCTTGTCCAGGGCGCGCAGGTATTCCACGGCGAGGATGTTGTTCGGGCTCAGCGCGTCCGCGCAAAGAAGCTTTGAAAGAGCAGCGGGATAGGACATCCCGGACATGAGGAGCCTGCGAAGGCTTTCACTTTCCGCCGCTTCCTCCTGATCGACTCTTCTGGCGTAGCTGATGAGCCCGTCTGTTGTTGCCGGCGCCTCCATCCCGAATCCGAGCATGTCGACGACGCCGGTGGCGGCTGCCAGCCGTACGCCCGCCTCTGCAAAGTCGTGTGCGGAGGAACAGGCAAAAACAGGCGGAAGCTCGATCACAAGATCGGCATGACCGCCTGCAGACGGACCGGCAGCGTCCGGGGATCCCTGCGGCATTTCACGGGCTTCGGGCATAAAGCGGGGATCATCCCCTCGAAGCGCCATTTCGGCACGTACATACTTATCACAGACTGCCGGTTCGCCGCGCTGTACGTAATTGCCGCTCATAATGGCAATGACATAATCAGCGCCGTATTCTCTGCGCAGCTTATGAAAGAGCAGAGCGTGACCGTTATGAAAGGGATTCAGTTCACAGATAACTGCGGCGGTCTTCAAGCTTGTCCTCCGGGAATTAATACATTGATCAGCCTGATAGGTTGACGTTTTGTTTTTCTTTATAAACTCAAATCAGGCAAGTGGATTTTAAGTTGTAAATATGATATCATTTATTTGATTTTATGGCCATACCCCTTCCGGTCTGCGGTTTCTTAAGCGGCTTATGGGAAGCCGTCATCGACGAAACGAAAGAACTGCCGCGGACGGGGCGCGGAAGAAACAGTGCGGATGATCCGCTGGGACAGCGGTTCGGCTGCGGAGAGGAGAAGGATATGAAACTCATCTATGCAATCGTACGGAATGACAATGAGGATGATGTCACTACAGCACTGAGCAGGGCAGGATACAGCATCACAAAGTTAAACACGACCGGCGGCTTTCTCCGCAAAGGCAATGTCACGCTGATGATCGGCACTGACGACGAAAAAGTCGATCAGGCGATCGGGATCATCAAAAAGGAGTGCGGAGAGTCACAGAAGATCACCATCGACATGCCGTTTATCTCCGGCGTGAACATGGTCAACTATGCCACGATGCCGATGCAGGTCGCTGTCGGCGGGGCAACGATCTTTGTGACCGATGTGGTCCGCTTTGAAAAGTTCTGATCATTATAAGCAACCTAATTACATTCAAACATAAGGAGAAGACATGAAAGTATTAGTTATCAACTGCGGAAGCTCATCCCTGAAGTATCAGATCATTGACATGGACACACAGGATGTCCTGTGCAAAGGCCTTGTAGAGCGTATCGGTATTGAGGGCTCCCAGCTGACCCACAAGGTTCCGGGACATGAGGATGTCGTTGTCAAGGAAGAGATGAAGGATCATCAGAGAGCAGTAGAGCTTGTTATGGCTGAGCTTGTTGATCCGGAGCACGGTGTGATCAAGTCTCTTGACGAGATCGATGCGATCGGCCACAGAGTGGTCCATGGCGGACAGAAGTTCGCAAAGTCTGTTCTGATCGACGAAGAAGTCAAGGAAGCTCTGGTCAAGTATACCGACCTGGCACCGCTTCACAACCCGGCAAACATTCTCGGCATCAAGGCATGCGAGGCGGTTATGCCCGGCAAGCCGAATGTCGGCGTATTCGATACCGCTTTCGGTATGGGCATGGAGCCGAAGGCTTTCATGTATGCTCTTCCGCTCAAGTACTACGAGGACTATGAGGTCCGCCGCTACGGCTTCCACGGCCAGTCCCATGACTTTGTTTCCCACAGAGCGCTTGCGCTTTGCGGCGGCAATGAGAAGACCAAGGTGATCGTCTGCCATCTCGGAAACGGCGCATCCATTTCCGCATCCATCGGCGGCAAGTGCGTGGATTCCTCCATGGGTCTTACCCCGCTCGAGGGTCTGATCATGGGCACCCGTTCCGGAAATGTTGACCCTGGCGTTATGCAGTACATCTGCCACAAGGATGGCATCGACATCGACGGCATGCTTGCGATCCTGAACAAGAAGTCCGGTATCTTCGGTCTGTCCGGCGATATTTCCTCTGATTTCCGTGATGTCCAGAAGGCAGCGGATGAGGGCAACGAGAAGGCAAAGGTCGCACTCGAGGCATATCGCTACAGAGTAGCAAAGTATATCGGTTCCTATGCGGCAGCCATGAACGGCGTTGATGTAATCGTATTTACCGCCGGCCTCGGCGAGAACGATAAGCTGACCCGCCAGGCGATCTGCGATGAGTATCTCGGCTATCTCGGCGTCAAGGTAGATCCTGAGCGCAACGATGTCCGCGGCAAGGAGACCCTGATCTCTGCTGATGATTCCAAGGTCAAGGTTTACCTGATCCCGACCAACGAAGAGCTGAAGATCGCTATGGATACCGTCAAAATCGTCAGCGAGCTTAAATAAGGTTTAATCATAAATTCGGAGAAGTCAGGAGAAAAAGCTCTTGACTTTTCCGGTCGAATAGACTATATTTGCATAGTTGAAAAGGAAGCAGGTCATCCGCCTGCACCTCGTGCAGCATTCTGCGCAGGTCAATATCACCATACATCGGGCCGTAAGGCCGGCGGCGCTTCGTCTTCATCAGATGATGCGGACAGGGAGCAGATCCTTAAGCGTCTTGTATGTTGTGTATATCGGCGGATACCATGCGGTGTCCGCTGTCTTTATGTTAAGACATTTCTATAGTTACAGGACATAAGGACCGGCGCATTCAGAAACAGATTCCGCTGATAAGGGAGGTGTTAGTATTAGCGACGTTAATGTACAAATCAACGAGCAGATCCGAGACAAGGAAGTCAGAGTGATCAGCGAGGACGGTGAGCAGCTGGGTATCATGAGCTCCGAGGCAGCATTGAAGCTGGCAGATGAAGCAGGCCTTGATCTTGTAAAGATCGCGCCGAACGCAGCTCCGCCGGTGGTTAAGATCATTGATTTCTCCAAGTACCGCTATGAGCAGAGACGCAAAGAGAAGGAACAGAAGAAAAAGCAGAATGTCATAGAGGTCAAGGAGGTCCGGTTAACCCCCAACATTGACACAAACGACCTGAATACCAAGGTATCAGCGGCAAGAAAGTTTCTTGAAAAAGGCAACAAAGTCAAGGTCACGCTCCGTTTCAGAGGACGTGAGCTCTCCAGGATGAACCAGTCCAAGTACATTCTGGATGATTTCGCGGCGACTCTTTCGGAGATCGCGCAGATCGACAAGCCTTCCAAAACGGAGGGCAGAAGCCTGGTCATGATCCTGAGTCCCAAGAAGGCAAAATAAGGATCCCGTACCGGCACCGGCATGGTCCGGTTCTTTCAATGCATCATTACAGGAGGATATAGAGAGATGGCAGTTAAAAAGTATAAGACAAAGAGAGCGGCCGCTAAGCGTTTCAAGAAGACCGGTTCCGGCAAGCTGATGAGAATGCACGCTAACAAGTCTCACATTCTGACCAAGAAGACCAGAAAGAGAAAGAGACATCTTGTAAAGGGCGTTGAGGTCGATGCTACGAATGTAGCAACCATGAAGAAGGTACTTCCGTATCTTTAATTGAACCTGGTCTAAGGAGGAAATCAAAATGGCAAGAATTAAAGGCGGCATGAACGCAAAAAGAAAGCATAACAGAGTACTCAAGATGGCCAAGGGCTACAGAGGCGCTCGTTCCAAGCAGTATCGTGTAGCAAAGCAGTCTGTTATGAGAGCTCTGGCAAATGCGTACAGAGGTCGTAAAGAGAAGAAGAGACAGTACAGAGCGCTTTGGATCACCCGTATCAACGCCGGTGCAAGAATGAACGGTATCAGCTACAGCCAGCTGATGCACGGTCTGAAGCTTGCAGGTGTCGATATGAACCGCAAGGTCCTTTCCGAGCTTGCAATCGCTGACGCAAAGGGCTTTGCCGATGTCTGCGAGACTGCTAAGAAGGCACTGAACAAATAATTGATACCAGATCGATATTCAACGGACAGGGCAGACCTGTCCGTTGTTTAATTTCGTTTTTCTTACAAAGGGCATAAGTATTTCGGACAGCTGGTGACATTTTCCGAAATAATGCTATAATGAGCATCCGAATACTTTTAGGAATGGAGTAAAAAACATGGCTGACATCAACGGTGTTGTCGACAAGACAGAAAATTTCGATGCTGTCGACGAGTCTTATCAGAAATATATACGTGAGAAAAATGACAGCGGGATCAAGACAGACGCAAAAACGCTGATCGGCGTCATCCTCGGTTCACTGGTCAGTGCGGCCAATGTTGCGCTGTTCGTCAACGCCGGCGGCCTGACCCCGGGCGGAATGACCGGTCTCAGCGTGCTGATCCAGAGAATCGCGCTGAAGTATGCAGGCCTGACGATCCCCTTTGCTCCGCTGTCCCTGCTCTTCAATATTATTCCTGCGATCTTTGCATTCCGCATCATCGGAAAAAAATATACGGCATTTTCCTTTTTAAGTATATTGATCTTTTCCTTTATGACGGATTTTATTCCGAATTGGACCGTGACCAGGGATCCTCTGCTGATCGCCCTGTTCGGCGGTATTCTGGCAGGCATTTCATCCTCTCTGGTGCTTAATGCCGGCGCCAGCCAGGGCGGAACGGACTTTATCGCAATGTGCGTGTCCGCCAAAAAGGGCATCAACACCTTTAACTATGTGATGACCTTTAATATCTGCCTGCTGCTGATCTCCGGCGCATTGTTTGGCATGGAACCTGCACTGTATACGATCATCTATCAATTCGTGGCCACGCAGGTGCTCAACACCTTCTATAAGCGTTACGCCAAGAAAACGCTCTTTGTCGTCACCAATAAGCCCGTGGAAGTCTCCATGGAGGTCCGTATGACTACCAATCACACCTCCACGATCCTGGACGGAGAGGGCGGCTACAGCGGACAGAACAAATACATTGTTTATATGATCATCGGAGCTGACGAGCTGAACCTGGTCCGCAGGCATATCCGGGCGGTCGACCCCAATGCGTTTATTAATGTACTGAATTCCGATATGGTCACCGGAAAGTTCTATGTCCGTCCGCTCGGAAGCTGAGGGATGAGATACCCTTATATACTGAATTTATCTGAAGCGGATGCGCATAGCTGCGCATCCGTATGCTTATATATGTGTTTGTGCGGTTTATCGCATGGGAGTTTATTATGGAAGTCGGAGAGAAGATCAGGAAGTTAAGAAAGACAGCCGGATTATCCCAGGTCGAGCTGGCCGGGATGCTCGGTGTCTCAAAGCAGTCCCTGTACAAGTATGAGACAGGCGTTGTCAAAAACATACCGTTTGAAAAGATCGAGAAGCTGGCACAGATCCTGCACACCACACCGCAGTATCTTCTTGGCTGGGATGAACCATCGGATGCGCTGGAAAACGGCAGGACCGAAAGCAGGCGGCTTGAGAAATATTTCATGACGATGTTTGAGAGCCTGGATGATCTCGATAAGGGCAGGCTGATCGGAAGCGCCGAGACCATGCTGAAGCAGTCAAAGTATGCCGGCGCCGAGACCTTACTGAAGCAGTCTGAGTACATCAATAAAGAAAACAATTCCTGACGTGCAGGTATTGTTTCATTTTATAAGACGTTATATGCAATCTGTTCTGCTCCAGGCATTGATTGCGGATGACATTTTCATGAAAAGAGTTATAATATTGATAAATCTCATTGGAAGTATGAGAATCCATTAAAAATTTTAATAACTTACTTTAAAGAAATTCAGGAGGCATTGATATGTTATCAGTAGAACAGCTTAACGTAAACGGAACTCAGGCAGAGGGCTTCATGCTCGCAGCACCGGGCGGCGAGGGTCATCCGAACATGATCGTAGTCAACTGCAAGAAGGGCTATCTTATGTGCGGTTACCTCAACATGGCAGCTGCAGAGAAGTTCAATGATGCAGCAGTTCTTGTCGGCGGCGCTGATTTTGACGCAGTTCTTTCCAACCAGATCAAGGGAATGACTCCGGCTGCAGCAGCTCTGGGCGTTAAGGAAGGCATGACCGGTGCAGAGGCAGCGGCTGTTCTGAACAAATAAATCACAGACAGAACATGATTGACCACCGCGGGGCTTAAGGTCCCGCGGCTTTTTTATTTGTGCTTAAGATAACTGTTATGCAAGCAGGTTCATTGTTCAACAGAGAATAGGAGATGATGCAGATGGTGAATGTTCTATTTAACCTTATTCTAAGCCCTTTCAGAGAAAAAAAAGACACTGGATAACCAGTGTCGATTTCAAAGTGCAGAGAAAGGGACTTGAACCCTCATGGTATTGCTACCACACGGACCTGAACCGTGCGCGTCTGCCATTCCGCCATCTCTGCGAAAAAAATGCGGAGAATGGGACTTGAACCCACACGCCCTAACGGGCACAAGATCCTTAGTCTTGCTCGTCTGCCAATTCCGACATCTCCGCAGCGATGACTATATTACCACATGAATTTTCAGATTGCAAGTACTAATTTTAAATTCCTTCAAGTAGAAATTTTTCTGCTTCATGCGCGGTATTTGCAAGATACCGGATCACATCCGCGGGATAGTCTCCGGCAGCGGTCTCTCCGGTCACCATGACAGAATCCGCCCCGTCGAGGACCGCATTGAAGATATCGCACACTTCGGCCCTGGTCGGCACCCGGGAATGCTCCATGGAAGCAAGCATCTGGGTCACGATCATCAGCTGCTTCCCGCCCTTCTTCACCGTGCGTGCCAGCCTCTTCTGCGCTGCAGGAAGCTCCCATAAAGGCATGCTGTTTCCGAGATCGCCTCTTGCGATCACAAATTCATCCGCATACGGAAGGAGGGTCTCAATGTGAGAAAGCCCTGTCCGGTTCTCGATCTTTGCAAGGATACGGATACATCCTGCCCCGGCCGCGTTCAAAGCAGCGCGAACGGTCTTTAGATCTTCCGCATTCCGAACAAAAGGCTGCATCAGTCCGGTCACTCCATATTCTCTTGCCGCACTGATATTGATAAGGTCTGTCTTCGTAAGAGTCGGCGGCCAGACATCCGCACCGGGAAGGGCTATACTCTTTTTGTCCTTTAAGATCCCTCCGCGAAGAACCTCGGCATAGACCCGGCCTCTTCCCTTTTCGGAATCCGGGGCGTCGCTTATTACGCGGCAGCTGATCTTTCCGTCATCGATCAGAACCTCCTGACCGGGAAGAAGAGATTCTCTTATGATCTCAGGCACATGCACGCAGATAAGGCTGTCCGCCCTCTCACCAGCCGCAGTATCCGGGCCGTCTTCCGAGGGATCCAGTACGATGGTATCGTGATCTTTCAGGATCAGTATCGTTCCGGGTTTTCTGATTCGAAGCTCCGGTCCCTGCATATCGATCAGAAGATCTGCAGCAATTCCCGAACTTTCCGCTGCTCTGTGAAACGTCTCGATCTCTTTTGCTGCATCATGCAGCGTGACATGAGACAGATTCAGGCGCATGCCGGTCATGCCGGCATTAAACATAGCCTTAAGCGTTTCCTCATCCTTACACTTAGGCCCCAGTGTACCGTATATATTCATGAGAATCCTCCTTGGGTTCTACTTTTCATCATTTCCACTGCATAGTATAGCATATTGAAGTAAATGATGACATTCATACTTTGTCTTTCGTCGATTTATCCCGGATTGCTCTAATAATTCATTATACGGATAATGTGCATTGTCCAACTGCTGTGTTATTTTCTGTTTTCTATCCTGAAAATGTCATCGTCACCATTGACAGGGATAATTTCCAAGCTTTATCTGGCTGCTCTATCGATGATGTTTATCCGAAGACGCTTTTGACTGTGCGTTTGCGGATAAAAAAGCCGCGCTGAAACGCTTTTCTTATATTGAATTTTATCCTGTATTAACTCCACGTGTTCGTTATTGGATAAAAACCGTGTTTTGAGACGTTGAAAAGGCTTATTTTTTATCCTGAAAATGCCAGCCGAGACTGCATACGGGATAAAAGCAGAGTTTTTGACTTGCTGTCAATGCTCAGAAATGTCTCGATTATAACTAATCAAGGATAAGAAGAAGCATAAGGGGATGGATGCAGAGTGGCGTGGCAGGGACGGACACAACTCTGGACAGGTGGACGCAGCAATCGCTGCCACACATATGATGATGACTGCCTGTGACGAAGGGCCCGGCACCTGCTGGGTCAGAGGCTTTGATAAGGATGAGGTCGCCCGGGCGTTCGGACTTCCCGGCACTATGAAGTCGTATGTCTGCTGCTTTGCGGCTATCCTTCAAAGAAGGCGGCGCCGATCTAAGGCTGGCACGATAAGAGAAAGAGCCTCGAAGAGTTTACGCAGACTATGTGATGTAAAGGGGGTGTCGCACAAAGCGGCGGCCCTTTTCTTTTGTTCCATGTTTATTACGCATGTGTTAAAATAGAAGGAGAATAGTATTTAAGGAGGATCGAGATGAAGGTACTTGTATTAAACGGAAGCCCTCATAAAAACGGATGCACCGCCGCGGCGCTGGATGAAGTGATCCGTACCCTGAACAAAGAAGGGATCGAAACAGAGCTCCTCCAGGTCGGATGCCGGGAGATCCGGGGCTGTACGGCCTGCGGGTACTGCGAGCGCGGGAAAGGCTGTGTCGTGGATGACCTGGTCAATGACGCGGCAGTGAAATTTGAACAGGCGGACGGTCTTGTCATCGGAAGCCCTGTTTATTACGGATCGCCGAACGGTACGATCCTTTCCTTCCTCGACAGGCTGTTCTACAGCACACAGTTCTCCAAGCACATGAAAGTGGGAGCTGCCGTCGTTTCCTGCAGAAGGGGAGGAAATACGGCATCCTTTGACGTACTGAACAAGTATTTTACCATCAGCGGCATGCCGGTCGTTTCCAGCACTTACTGGAACCAAGTCCATGGCTTTACGGCTGAGGATGTGAAAAAAGACCTTGAAGGTCTTCAGACGATGCGGAACCTTGCGAGAAACATGGCGTTTATGATCCGTGCCATTACTGCAGAAAAGGAGCGTTTCGGGCTGCCGCCTGTTGAGGGTGATGCCTTCACCAGCTTCCCGGACGGTAAGTAAACGATGAAACGGATGAGGCTGTATCTTCTTGCAGCAGGACTATGCTCGGCCCTTTTTTCAGCCTGTTCGAAACCGATCCCGCCTGTGGAAACAAAACCGAACCGCATCACTGCACCGATAGAGGATGAGGAGAAAGAAATGACAGAAAGCAATGCCGGAACGGAAAAATGGACATGCATAGAGTGCGGTGCGGAGAATACCTCTGCACAATTCTGCGAAAACTGCGGTGCGCCACGGACCGGGTTTCAATTCAAGGCGATCGAGAAATGGCCGGGAGACGGACATATTCCGACACTTGCAGAAGTGCGCGCAAAAATAGAAGAGCACGGCGAGCTTCAGGGAGTGAGATGGTACAGCTCCTCCTCAGGCATGATGATGGGTTCCATATCACAGTATTCCCTGTCCCTCATGAAAGAAAACGGCAGATACATCCTGACCGAGGTGAGTATGCCTGTCTATGAGCCGATCGTTACACACGCATACCTGGCAGATGAGGATATCCTGGAAGGGATCAGAGAGATCATAAAGAGAGAAAACCTGGCCGCCTGGTCATATCTTAAGGTCGATCAGGAAAAGAAGCTGCAGGTATTTGACTATTCCGAGAGCGCAGGCCTTACGCTTGTTTTTGACGATACGCCTTATGGCGGGTGGAAGGCCGCACAGTATATGATCAGCCTTGAAGCAGCAAAACAGCAGGGCGGAGGCGATGTGCTTCTTGAAATCAGAGATCTCATGAAAGCGGGCTGCGGAGATCCGGCACGTCTGATCGAGTCAAAAACAGAGCCGAATCCGTATGCGAAAAACATTTCCAATACAATTGGCATGATGCCCCCTGCGACAGAAAATAATGCACAGATGCCTTCCGGAAATTCATATGAAATAGCTGAAGACGGAAGCTGGACCTGTCCCGCATGCGGTGCAAAAGGGAACACGGGCAGGTTCTGCTATGAATGCGCCAGTCCCGGACCGGGATACGGAAAATGAATCTTGCGTCACGGAATATGACGTATTATGATGTTGAAGTCAAAAGGTTTTGGCTCTTACGTCAAAAATATATTGAGCCTTCAGGATTGAATGATATGGAGAAACAGTTTATATGAGCGTAACTATCAGATTTGCCGGCAGAGCAGCAAAAAGCAAGCAGCCCATCATCCGTGTGATCGACTTCCTTCAGAAGGAGGACCCGGAATTTCTTGCCTTTGGTGAAGGAAACCCCTCCATAGAGGCCTGCCCGATCGATACGATCCGTGAGATCTCGGAGCGCCTCCTGGCGGAAGAACCGAAGTACATGTTTTCTTATACCGCAACGCTTGGAGATCCCCAGTTTCGCGAGCTGATCAAAAAGCGCATGGTTGAGAAAAAAGGCATGGATCCGGAAAACAACGAGATCCTTGTGATGACCGGCGGCCAGCAGGGACTGATGGTCGTTCCCCAGATGTTCACCAATGAAGGGGATGCCGTGATCACGGAGGAGATCACCTACCAGGGTATGCTGGATACGATCCGGAACTTCGGAGGACATACGGTAGGCGTCCGGCAGGAAGAGGACGGCATTGATGTAAAGGCGCTCGAGGAAGCGATCAGATCAACGGACCGGATCAGCTTTATCTACCTGATCCCGAACTTCAGCAACCCGACCGGAATCACGACCTCACTTGAAAAACGGAAGGCTGTCTATGAGCTTGCCTGCCGCTATGACAAGATCATTGTCGAGGATGACCCCTATGGAGACTTAAGATACGAGGGAGAGGATATTCCGACCATCAAGAGCATGGATACGGAAAACCGTGTCGTGTATTTAGGCACCTTCAGCAAAACGATCGCTGCGGGCTTAAGGGTCGGTTTCATGGCTGCCAGGCCGGAGATCATTGCGAAGGCGGCAAACTGCAAGGGTCTTTCCGACTCCAACACGCCCTGCTTTAATCAGCTGATCTGCCGCGACTTTCTCAGGGATCACGACTTTGAGGGCAATATCAGAAACATCTGCCGGATCAGCGGAGAAAAGTGGCATGCAGCAAGAAAGGGCCTTGAGGAAGGACTTCCGGAAGGCTGGAAGGTCTATGACGCAAAGGGAGGCCTTTTCCTCTATGTCGTCGCTCCCCCGTATATAGATGAAGAGCAGTTCCAGCAGCTTTGCTATCAGCACAAGGTCGGTTTTTCACCTTCTTCTTCCTTTGCCGCGGATGAAAAGCCGCACGGAGGCTTCCGCATGGCATTTACCCCGCATACGGTCCCGGAGATTGAGGAAGGCTGCAGGCGCTTCTGTCAGGCTGCAAAGGAGTACGGTGAAATGAACCGATAAAGCATTGACCGGATGAACTGCACAGCGGGAAATGCTTTTATGCGGAATGCTGTGCCGCACAGACATATATAATGAGTTGCCCGACAAATGGGCAGTTTTCTATGAGCTACGCGCTTTCTA
>CAMNFX010000009.1 GCA_946537585.1 uncultured Lachnospiraceae bacterium | reverse complement strand
CACCCGGGGTTTTATTATACCTTGTGTCCGGGCTAAAGGGCAAGCCGTCTAATCAGGAATCGAGCAGTTCTTTCATCTCTGCTTTCAGATTCTCTCTTGCTTCACGTCCATAAACCTCACGAAGCTTCTCGCTGATCCTTTCCGAAAGTGCCGAAAGGGGCTGTTCCGCTGCCTTTGTCCATTCCTTCAGACATTGCAGAGTGAGGTACCTCGTCCGGGGCGTCGGCGCGGAAAGCGTCTTCAGAAGAATGTCTCCTGCCGTCCTGCAGTCTCCGCCCATCGCCTGCAGCAGGCTGTCCAGCATGATATAGAGCGTAAACTCCGCTCCGATCTTCGTCTCATCCCGCGGATCATCCTCAAGCTTATCCCAGGGGATGTGCTTTCGGTAAAGCGCCAGCACGGCCTCGGAGTAGACGACATTGTCCATAAGGTACGCGCAGAGCCCGTAGTATTTCTCAAAATCCTGCTCCATCAATGTCAGCAGTTCCCTGTGGCAGGGGATCCCCAAAGCCACAGCAAGTTCTATTCCCTCTCCCTGCGAAAGACCGGCGCGGATGACTTCTTCTGCCCCGGGCTTTCTTAAGACCTGTACCGCTTTCATGGAGAGCTCCTCCATGGCAGCTTTATGCGTTTCTTCTTCCGAAGAACCGTCAGTTGAATTTCCTTCGTCCTGCTTTGCTGCTTCCTCCGCGATCCCAGAGGCATAAAAATAGATCTGGGATATGCATTCATAATCGCGCACGGAAAGAGTCCGGTACACAGCAAGATCGAGAAAACGGCCGAGCACTTCCTCCGGATGCTCCACCCCGGAGATCCCCGTCACAGGACCCTCGCGAAGCAGCGCAGCCAGGATCTCTCCGATCGCGGAAAAATCCTCTGTACAGATCTCCTTCGATTCACTGAAAAGCAATTTGCTGACATCTGCTTTTTCAAATACGGTAAGCGCCGAATACTCCGGCATCACTGTATTCTGTATGCCTTCCTTAAGAAGCCAGCTTCGGATCTCCTCTGTCACAGGCTCCAGACGTTCCACCGCATGGATCCTGCCCCAGCCGTGCACTCTTTTTGCAAGCTCAAGGATCTCCTCCATGCCCTGCTCCCAGCGGAAGATATTCAGAACAGAAAACAGGGTGAACTCATCGGAAAGGCCGAGGCTTCGCACAATGTCCCTTAAGACATCCCGGTCAGTGTCAAAGAGCTCCATCATGATCAGCCCGAGCTTGACCTCCTCACGGCGGCAGGACTCGATCATCAGATGGATCGCATAGCGGTAAATATTGCCGGCGTCCCACTCTTCCTCTCCATCAGAGATCACCGTGAGCAGAAGTTCTCTCAGCGCGATCGCGCGAAAGTCCGCTGCCAGGGCCCCAAAAGCTCTGTCCGCGGCATCATATTCCCCTCCGGAGGCAGCCTCCACAGCGGCCCGGACCCTGCTTTTTGTATCTTCGGGCAAGTCGCCGTGCGCAGTATGGTAAATATAGATCCCGTCCATGGCGCCGTCCGCCCAGCGGAGATCTCCTGCAGTGCCTGTTTCGGAAGGCAGAGAAAAATCCTCCGGAAGGGCATCTCCCCGGAGGTTTTCCGCCATGTATTCATAGATTGACTGTCTGTCCGGTTCTGACATAACCCGCCTCCTCAAGCCGGATATCCTTTCCGGCAGTTTCTCTAACGTGAGCTGCAGAAACGATATTCCTTGTCCGCGGCGGCATCATCCGGATATTTTTTCAGATACTCGGAAAAAAGCTCTGCCGCCTCCTCATAATGCTGCTGGTATTCGATGCACACCGCCCGGTCAAACCATGCCGTTTTGCCGGTGATGGAGCCGTCCAGCTTCGCAAGGGGCTCGAGCATCTCAAGCGCGGCATCATACTCCTCTTCTTCGATCAGCTTTTTGGCGTCTCTGACGACCTCCATGCCATCCATCTCCGCAAGCAGCTCCCGGTACTGCGCCTGCCCCTCTTCGCTTTCATCAAGCTGCATCAGTGCTTCATACGCTTTTCTTGCGCCTTCATAATCAGAAAGTCTTAAGCGGCACTCGGCGCTGTATTTCAGAATGTCATACTGAAGCTCGGATACCTCTCCCTTCGAGGCATCCAGTGATGCCTGAAATTTCTCAAGAGCGCCCTCATAGTCTCCCTTCTGAAAGAGCTCTACACCCTCATCGCGTAAAGTATAACGCGCAGGATCCGCCGTGCAGGCACAGAGCATAAAAATGGCTGCAGCGAGCAGGAACAAGGTTCTGATCTGATTTTTCATTTTAAAATACTTCATGCTTTTACAGATATCTGATCATAAACAGGCTTATGACTGCCTTGGTATTTAATGACGGCTGCTGTTCTCATTATCATCCGCCTTTAGTCCGGCTCACTGTCTTCCGGTGGAACCGAATCCGCCGCGGGCAGCATTGCCGAGCGTTTCCACTTCCTCAAAACAGATCCTCGGCTGGTGCTCGATGATCCGAAACTGGCAGACGCGGTCATTGACATGGACCACCGTATCCCTGACAGCATACACCGGCATCCGAATCACATCGTCATCCCCGCAGTAGGTCTCATCGATCACGCCGATGGCATTGGTCTGGATCAGCCCGTAATTTTTAAACAGGGAGGAGCGGGCAGCCGTGATCATCTCGTAGCCCTCCGGCAGCTGTACAGAGATCCCCAGATCGATCAGCGCAAAATCACCGGCTGACAGATGGTACTCTTTTGCGGACCTTAAATCGATCCAGTCCGACTTTCCATCAATATAACATAGTTTTTCGATTTTATCAGAATGATATTTGACCTTAATTGTCTTCTCCATGGCTTTCTGCTCCGTCTTCCGGTCCGAGCTGCTCCGTCACCTCATGCTCCACTTCATCCTCGATCCTGGACTCCATGGCCGGTCCCACCTGCGGCATCGCAGCGGTGTTCTCCACGCCGAAGCGCCGGTAGAACTCATCCGTCGGCTTTAAAAGGATCGGCTTTCCCGGGGCATTGAGCCTTCCGGCCTCCTCGATCAGTCCGTATTCGATCAGCTTGTTGACCGCAAAGTCAGACTTTACGCCTCGGATCTTTTCGATCTCCACACGGGTCGCGGGATTCCTGTTGGCGATGATCGCCAGGGTCTCAAGCATCACCTCACTAAGCACGGGCCGCTTCGGATGCGACACGACCCGGACAAGGTGCTCAAAATACTTCGGACTCGTACACATCTGGTACTTGCCGTCAACCTCGCGGATCAGGAGTGCCCCGTCCCTTTCGGAATACTTCCTCTTAAGGGCCTCCACAGCATCCTTTGCGGCAGCAATGCCAAGGTCACAGGCACGGGCGAGCTCCGAGACCTCCACTGCCCGGGGAAGCGCAAACAGCACAGCCTCCATGATACGTTCGGTTTCAGCATTTGCCTCGTCATCCATCGGAAAGATGGAGAGCTGGCCTTCTTTTTTCTCGTAAAATTCCATAGGTTTTCGCAGTTCCTTGCTGCATTATTCATCTACCAGATCGCTCAGGTCGATGTTTTCAAGGTCGGCGTTTTCACTTACTTCCACATCGAGATCCTGATCGAAGGATTCCTGTTCGACCGTGACCTTTCCCATCCGCATCAGCTCAAGCACCGCAAGGAAGGAAACGACCACCTCGGTCTTTCCCGCACCGGAGTCAAGCATCTCGCGGAAGGAAAAGCGGCGGTGCGTGCTGGCATAGCTCACCATGGTCCGGATACACCTTGCCAGTGAGACCCGTTCTCTTTTGATCGTGCCGAAATTCTCATGCGCGGTATTCTTTGCATCCCGCATACGGGCGAGGACCTTGGAATAAACGTCCCGCAGGACATCCGCGGTGACGCCTTTGAGGAGCCTGTCAAGATCCACCGGCGGCTCGTAGGACTTGAGCTCCTTTGGAAGCTCGCCGTCCTTATACATGAAACGATCCGCATAGTCCTCATAGAAATCAAGCTCATGCGCGATGTACTTGTAGCGCTTATACTCAAGGAGCCTCTGGACCAGCTGCTCTCTCGGGTCTTCCTCTTCCTCCTCTTCCTTTTCCTCCCGCGGAAGCAGCATGCGTGCCTTGATGTCAAGGAGCGTAGCCGCCATGACAAGGAAATCGGAAACGATATCGAGATCCTCCTCTTCCATCTGCTGCACGTAATCAAAGTACTGGGCTGTGATCTCCGCGATGGGGATATCATAAATATCCACCTTGTTTTTCTCAAGGAGGGCAAGAAGAAGGTCTAAGGGACCGTCAAAATCCAGTTTTTCAAGCTTATAGGTAGGTGCGGGCATAGTTTCACTTCTTCAGCCTGACAAGAGAGATCTCGGGAAGATCATTGAGTCTCATATTGATGCTGTGGGTACCGAGACCCCGGCTGACGATCATCCTGGTCTTCTTATTTTTACTGACATGCTCTCCCGAGCATTCCTTTACAAAAAACTGATACTGCGGCGTCATGAGCCCCGGGGACCCGGCTGCGGGCAGCCGGATGGTGCCGCCGTGAAAGTGTCCGGACAGAACAAGATCCGCGCCCCAGGAGGCTGCCTCCTCCAGATAAAGGGGGCTGTGCAGAAGAAGAATGTTATAGCGTCCCTTCTCAGGGAGACCTAACTGCTTTAAGATCTGATCCTGCGGCATGGGGATCTTCTTCCCGAATCCCGGGAACAGGTGCCGGTAATAATACTCGTCCAGCGTAATGCCGTAGATCGCGATCTTATCCAGCAGGACACGGTCGTTGATCAGATAGATCACGCCGGCTTCTTCGAGTCTTCTTTTATACGACTCAAAGACCTCGGGGTGCCTGGATCTCAGTCTTGTCTCGTGGTTTCCTTCGGCATAGATCACGGTATAGTCCTGCGCGATCCGTTCGATCAGCTGAAGCGTCGGATCCGGGTCTGCGGTCCATCCCGCATGCTTCTGACAGGTCAGCATATCTCCGCCCAGCAGGACCAGATCGGGGGATGCTTCTTTAAGGGCATTCAGAATGCCATCAATGCCAAAATCCCTGCAGTAATCGTGCAGGTCGGACAAAAAGGCGATCTTCATCTCCTGATCTCCCTCTCCGGGAATATCATAGTACTCCACACGAAGCTGCCTCCGCTCCCATCTGCTCCTTATAAGAGCGGAGGAAACCGCGGCAAAACACAAAAATGTAGGGATCAGGATACTGCCAAGGCCCATATAGAAAATGTGCCGGCCTGTAAATGCAGACCGGCATGAATAATACTTATTTATCGTTATGGCTCAGATCGCTGCGCACTTCGTGCTCCCGCGATCTGCTGCGTAAATTCGCAAATCGCCGCGCTCCCGGCGGTCGCCCGGCTTTTTTGCTCATTTCCGCAGCCTCATCCAATGCCAGCCTGTCTGAGAAAGCAAGCTTTCTCTTCCAGCCTGACACTGTCTGAGAGCCCTAACGCTAATGTTCCCAAGCGGAATCGAACCGCTATCTACAGCTCCGGAGGCTATCGTTCTATCCGTTATACTATGGGAACACGAACAAGCTATATGTTAGCACATTTTCCGAAATCCGTAAAGATAAAAACGGTATAAAGAAAAGTGCACCCCGGGTGTCAGTTCCGGGATGCACATCTCTTTTTTCATGTATCACAGACGTCACTGCCGGGGCCTGATCATCCGCAAAGCTTCTCTTTCTGGATGCTTCAGACCTGCAGCAGGGTTTTAAGAAAGCGCTTTGATCCGCGTTTCCTTAATAATTGACGATCTTTCCGAAGTCTTCCTTCAGGGATGCGCCGCCTACCAGGCCGCCGTCAATGTCGGGCATGCCGAAGAGCTCTGCAGCGTTTCCGCCGTTGACGGATCCGCCGTACTGTACGCGGATGGCTGCCGCGGTAGCGTCATCATAGATCTCTGCGATGCAGTCACGAACTGCCTTGCAGACTTCCTGCGCCTGATCGCTGGTAGCGGTCTTGCCGGTGCCGATAGCCCAGATCGGCTCGTATGCGATCACGGTCTTTGCGGCATCCTCAGCGCTGATGCCCTGATAGCCGACCTTGATCTGCTGACGTACCCAGTCGATCGTGATGCCCTGCTCTCTCTGCTCCAGGGACTCGCCGCAGCACATGATCGGAGTAATGCCGTACTTGATGGCCTGCTTCATCTTCTTATTGATGTCCTCGCTGGTCTCACCGAAGTAGCCTCTGCGCTCGGAATGGCCGAGAATGACGTACTCAACGCCCGCATCCTTCAGCATGGCTGCCGAGATCTCGCCGGTATAAGCGCCCTTGTCCTCGCAGTACATGTTCTCTGCGCCAAGCTTCACATTGCTGCCCTTGATCGCTTCTGCTACGGGGCAGATATCGATAGCCGGAACACAGTAAACAACATCCACATCCGGATTCTGTACCAGCGGAGCCAGGGTCTTTACCAGCTCTACGGCCTCAGACGGGGTCTTGTTCATCTTCCAGTTTCCGGCAATGATCTTCTTTCTGCTCATAGTAAACCTCCATGTTCATGCGAAGCTGCCCGGGCAATCCTTATGCCGCGGGCGGCTTCGAAAAAGTATTGATAAAGTGAATACGGCGCGAAACCTATGACCCGTTCCGCGCCGATTGAAAATGCTGTATGATTACTTATCCTGAATTGCGGTGATGCCGGGCATCTCACGTCCCTCAAGATATTCCAGGGATGCGCCGCCGCCGGTGGATACCAGGGTGATCTTGTCTGCAAAGCCGAGCTTCTTGACAGCTGCTGCGGAGTCACCGCCGCCGACGATGGAGATCGCATCGGTATCAGCCAGAGCCTGAGCTACAGCGATGGTGCCCTCAGCCAGCTTCGGATTCTCGAAGACGCCCATCGGTCCGTTCCAGACAACGGTCTTCGCATTCTTGACTGCGTTTGCGAAAAGCTCTCTGGACTTCGGTCCGATATCCAGGCCCATCTTGTCAGCCGGGATCTTGTCAGCATCTACATACTCGATGTCGATCGGAGCGTCGATCGGATCCGGGAATGCAGCCGCAACAGCGGTATCGATCGGAAGAAGAAGCTGCTTGCCGAGCTTCTCAGCCTTCTCGACCATTTCCTTGCAGTAGTCGAGTTTGGTGTCATCTACAAGAGAGGTACCGACTTCATAGCCCTTTGCCTTCAGGAAGGTATAAGCCATGCCGCCGCCGATGATAACGGAATCGCATTTCTCAAGAAGACGGCTGATGACGTTGAGCTTGTCAGCAACCTTTGCGCCGCCGAGAACAGCCACGAACGGACGAACCGGGTCCTCAACCGCATTGCCGAGATACTCGATCTCCTTGAGCATCAGGTAACCGACTGCAGTCTCCTTGACAAATTTCGCGACACCTGCGGTCGTAGCATGTGCTCTGTGCGCGGTGCCGAATGCATCCATAACAAAAATATCGCAGAGGGAAGCCAGCTCCTTGCAGAACTCCTCACCGTTCTTCTCCTCTTCGGGTCTGAAACGGGTATTCTGCAGCAGGATCGCCTCGCCGTCCTTCATCTGAGCGATCGCTTCCTTTACGTTATCGCCGACAACAGCGTCATTTGCAACAAACTTGACCTCAGTGCCGAGAAGCTCGGAAAGTCTCTCAGCGATCGGTGCCAGGGTCAGCTCCGGCTTCACGGTTCCCTTCGGCTTGCCGAGGTGGGAGCAGAGGATCAGCTTAGCGCCGTCATTCATCAGCTTCTTGATGGTCGGAAGAGCAGCTCTGATACGGTTGTCATCCGTGATCTTGCCTTCCTTCATCGGGGTGTTGAAGTCACATCTGCAAAGGACTCTCTTGCCCTTCACGTTGATATCGTCTACAGATTTCTTGTTTAATCTAGCCATTATAATGCCTCCGTTAAAAAAATCACTACCCCATAATATACATCAAAACTTTGTATTTGGATAGTACTTTTCGTTATGAGCTCTTACAAAATGGACAGGTGTGACTTGAGCTTGCTCAAAGTCACACATGGACATTTTGGAAGGCAAACGGAATGAGAAAAAAAGCACTGCGAAGAATGAGCAGGGCGATTTTCGAATTCCGTTTGAGGATGATGAGAGCGCGCAGCGCGGAATCATCCGTGAGCTCATACCTCCTCTTACAAAATGGACAGGTGTGACTTGAGCTTGCTCAAACCGGTTTTATTGACATCGATCCCATGAAACTGTATAGTTTTATTTATGAAATACGAACTGATCGCCCCGTGCCATTTCGGTACGGAGGCATGTACAAAAAAAGAGATACAGCAGCTTGGTTATGAAATCACGGAGGTCTCCGACGGCAAGGTCGTTTTCAGCGGAGACGAGAGAGCGATCGCGCGAAGCAATATCTTTCTCCGCACGACGGAACGGGTGCTCTTAAAGGCTGCCGAGTTTGAAGCCAGGACCTGGGACGAGCTTTTCGAAGCCGTGTATGCCTTAAGCTGGGAGGACCTGATCCCCTGGGACGCCCGTTTCTGGGTGGCAAAGGCCAACTCCGTCAAATCAAAGCTGTTTTCCCCCAAGGATTTCCAGACGATCATCCAGAAGGCGGTCGTGCGCCGTCTCCAGAAGGCATACCGCCGGGAAGGCGAGCGCCTTCCGATGAGCGGTGCGGACTATGCCCTAAGAGTCGCAGCCTACAAGGATAAGATCACGATCGGTATGGATACGAGCGGCGAGAGCCTGCATAAGCGCGGTTACCGGAAGATGACCGTCACGGCTCCGATCACGGAAACGCTTGCCTCCGCTCTGATCATGCTGACTCCCTGGAACCGGGAGCGGATCCTGGTGGATCCCTTCTGCGGCTCAGGCACCTTCTGCATCGAAGCTGCCATGATGGCAGCGGATATCGCACCGGGCATGGAGCGCAATTTCAGCGCGACCCGCTGGAAAAACCTCATGGAAAAGCAGCTCTGGTACGACGCCTATGACGAGGCCAGAGATAAAAAAGCGGACGGCCTCAGGAAACTGTCGGACCGTCCGGATATTCAGGGATATGATATTGATGCGGAAGCTCTGAAAGCTGCCCGCGAAAATGCTAAGCTGGCAGGCGTCCAGGAGCTGATCCATCTGCAGCAGCGCGACGCGGCGCTCTTAAGCCATCCGAAGAAGTACGGCTTTATCATCACCAACCCGCCCTACGGCGAGCGCCTCGAGGATAAGAAGGACCTGCCGGAGCTCTACCGTACTCTTGGAAAGCGTTATGCCGCCCTCGATGACTGGAGCATGTATCTCATCACCGCCTGGGAGGATGCGGAAAAATACCTCGGCCGCAAGGCGGATAAGAACCGCAAGATCTATAACGGCATGATGAAGACCTATTTCTACAGCTACCTGGGGCCAAAGCCCCCGGCCGTCAGACCTTCAGCTGAATAATACCGTCCTTATACAGGATCCCCTTCATGATGCGGAGCACCTTTCCGCGATGGGAGATCCTGTTTTTTTCCTCCTCGCTGAGCTCGCCTGAGGTACATCCCATTTCGGGAAGATAGAAGATCGGATCATATCCGAAGCCTTCCTTTCCCTTAGGCTCATGGGAAATACTCCCGCGCATCTCATCCTCCGCGTTCCAGATCCTCCCGTTTTCATCGATCGCCGCAATATGACACACGAAAGCAGCTCCGCGTTTTTCCTCCGGAACAGCCTTCATCGCATCAAGGATCGCGGCATTTTTGATCTTATAATCGGTATCGTGTCCCATAAACCTTGCGGAATGCACTCCGGGAGCGCCTCCCATACAGTCGATGCAAAGGCCGCTGTCATCCGCCATGATCAGGGTATCCTTCATTTCCCCCTTGGGAGAAAGGATGTCATAGATCTCCCGCACCTTGATCACGGCATTTTCCGCAAAGGTCTCTCCTGTCTCCTCGGCTTCTGACTTTAATCCCAGATCCTTCAGAGAATATACATCTGCATCCACATCCGCCAGGATATCCCGGATCTCCCGCATCTTGCCGGCATTGCCGGTCGCAAAAATAATACGCATAGTCATCGTCTCCGATTCAGAAGCCACATGACCAGAAAAGCCATGGCAAGCGGCGCAAGCAGGGGGCTTAAGGCTCCCAGGAGAGCTCCGATCAGGGAGAATACGCACAGAAGGATCAGCAGGAACAGGATCCCGGTAAAGCAGCCCATGTTATAGACATGAAAGCCGGGGAAGCCGCTCTCAGACTCCCTCCCGTAGGGATCGGAACGCCTTTGGCTGTAAGGATCAGACTGCTCCCTTCCGTAATTGCCGTTCTGTCCGCTGTAGGAGCCTGTACCGGAGCTTCCGGATCCCCAGGAGCTTTCCGTCCTCGGTCCGCTTCCGCTGCCGTAGATCTCCCTGCTGAAATCCTCATCGTCCTCGGTATAGGGGATCCCGTCCGAGCCGCTCTTTGCCGCGTCAATAATGCTGCGCGCGATCAGCTGCGGATCGCCCAGATCATCAAGAACGGCAGGCAGGCTCTTGCCGCCGGAAACCTCTGTGTCGATATAATCCGAATAATAATTCAGATTCTTCTGCACATACCTTTCCGGCAGCTCATAGGCCAGATACTCTCTCAGTTTACTCAAGAATTCACGCTTGCTCATGCATTTTCCTCACGGAATATCCGCATTGTCGATCAGTCTTTTTCTTCTTCCTTCACTGTGATGCCGATGCCGAGGTCCTCCAGCTGCTTCGGATCCACGGGAGCCGGCGCGCCCATCATCGCATCGGAAGCGTCTTTAAGCTTCGGGAACGCCATGACGTCGCGGATGCTCTCCGCGCCTGCCATCCACATGGCCACACGGTCCAGGCCATAGGCAAGTCCGGCATGAGGCGGCACACCGTATTTGAAGGCCTCGAGAAGGAAGCCGAACTGCTCGTTTGCCTTCTCCTTCGTAAAGCCCAGGACTTCCAGCATCTTCTCCTGAACATCCGCCTGATGGATACGTACGGATCCGCCGCCGATCTCGGTGCCGTTCAGAACGATATCATAAGCCTTGGCGCGGACGCGTCCCGGATCGGAATCAATGTACTGCCAGTCCTCGTCCATCGGTGCGGTAAAGGGATGGTGCATTGCGGTGTAGCGCTGCTCCTCCTCGCTCCACTCCAAAAGCGGGAACTCGGTCACCCACAGGAACTTCCATGCGGACTTATCGATCAGGTCCAGCGTACGGCCAAGCTCGAGACGGACGTTTCCGAGGACATTCCGGACAACATCCAGCTTGTCTGCTGCAAACACCAGGAGGTCTCCTGCCTCAGCGCCCATAGCCTTAATGATCGCGTCGATCTCTTCCGGCTTCATGAACTTCGCAAAGGAGCTCTTGTGACCGCCGTCATCGGCTGCATTGACACAGAGCCATGCGAGGCCCTTGCCTCCGTAATATTTTGCGACATCGGTGAGGGCATCGATCTTCTTTCTCGGCATATGTCCCTGTCCGGGAACACGGATGCCGCGGACGGCGCCCTTGTTTTCAAGCGCGGACTTGAAGACCGCGAATTCACTGCCCTTTACGACCTCGGAAACATCCACGATGGGCAGGTCAAAACGAAGGTCCGGCTTATCGGAGCCGTAGACATCCATGGCGGTCTGCCAGGTCATGCGGCGGATGGGAAGCTCCACATCCACATCCAGCACTTCCTTGAAGATACGCTTTAAAAGACCTTCATTGACACCGATAACGGTATCCACATCGGCAAAGGAAAGCTCCATGTCGATCTGGGTGAACTCCGGCTGGCGGTCCGCTCTCAAGTCCTCATCACGATAGCAGCGCGCAAGCTGGAAGTACCTGTCAAATCCGGAGACCATGAGCAGCTGCTTCAGAAGCTGCGGGGACTGCGGAAGCGCATAGAACTCTCCCTGATGGACACGGGAGGGAACCAGGTAGTCACGGGCGCCTTCCGGCGTAGACTTGATAAAGGTCGGCGTCTCGATCTCGAGGAAGCCCTGCTCGGCCATGTAGTTGCGGACGCTGATCGCAAGTCTGGAACGAAGGGCGATGTTGCGCTGCAGCGGTGCCCGGCGGAGATCGAGATATCTGTACTTTAAGCGGAGCTCCTCACGGGTGTTGGTCTCGTCCTCGATCTGGAAAGGAAGCGTTGCCGCCTCACTCAAGATACGTAAGGAAAGGGCTTCCACCTCGATGGCGCCCGTGGCGATCTCCTTGTTGACATCCTTGCCGCGGCTGCGGATATTGCCGGTCACTGCGACACAGTACTCGTTGTGCAGTGTTGCCGCCTTGGCGAACATCTCACTGCCGCAGATATCCTCCTCGAAGATCACCTGGATGATACCGCTTCTGTCACGGACATCGGTGAAGATCAGGCCGCCCTTGTTGCGGGTCTTCTGGACCCAGCCCATCACGGTCACTTCTCTGCCGATATCCTCTATTGAAAATTCTGCGCATCTTGCGGTCCTTTTGAGGCCCTGCATGCTCTCTGCCATAGTTTTGCTCCTTATTATCAGTTCTTCAGCTCTTCTTTATAGATATCCCTGAAGGAGGTGTAGCCCTGGGTGCCAAGGTTTTCCTTCTGGAATTTCTTGTTCTTTGCCATCCAGACCGTCAGGACCTGATGCCCCGCGGCTCTTTCCCGGCCCGCTTCCTCAAAGATCTCCCTGAGGCGTTCCGCCGGCATTCCCTTTTCGATCAGCCAGGCGCTCTTTTCACTGTCCTTTAGGAGCTTGCGGTAATCGCCCTCCATAAGGATCGTCATAATGCGCTCAAAGCCGATGGAAAAGCCGACTGCGGGTACGTTCTGACCGGTGAATTTTCCGACCATCTTATCATATCGTCCGCCGCCGCCGACCGAGGATCCGAAGGCATCGATCCGGATCTCAAAGATCGTGCCCGTATAGTATCCCATGCCGCGTACAAGGGTCGGATCAAAGCGGAGCGTGATCTCTCTTCCTCCGAGGTTGCTGACGGATTCGATGATGTCCGCGAGATTCTCTCCTGCTGCCAGGGCTTCTTCTGTTCCGATCTTTCCGGCAAAGGCACGCACGCCCTCCGGTCCGTCGGTGAAGCTGTCGAGGATTCCGCGCAGCTTCGCGATCGCCTCATCCGCATATCCGGCTGTCTTAAGCTCCGCGTCAACGCCGTCGGCACCGATCTTGTCCGCCTTGTCAAGCGTGATCAGGATCTCCTCGGCATCCTCTTCGGGAAGGCCGGCAAAGCGGATCATTTCAAAAAGGAAGCGCCGGTCATTGATCACGATATAGTAATGATACTCGCCAAAACCGATGCGGTCGAGCGCCTCCGTAGTCGCAAGGATGAGCTCCTTCTCCGCAAGGTTGGTCGCATCTCCGAGGATGTCGATATCACACTGGACGAACTGGCGGAAACGGCCCTTCTGCGGGCGGTCCGCACGGAATACCGGTCCGATCTGCAAAGCCTTAAAGGGCTGGGGCAATGTTGATGCATTCGCAGCATAATAGCGGCTTAAAGGAAGGGTCAGATCGTAGCGGAGGCCTTCTTCCGTGAGCGTATCCATTTCGGCATCGCCGCTCTTTAAGGCTTCGATCTCCTTCTGAAGCTTTTCACCGCGCTTTAATACCTTGAAGATCAGCTTCTCGTTCTCGCCGCCCTGCTTGCTGGTCAGGTTGCCGATATGCTCGACGACAGGCGTCTCGATCTCGGTAAATCCGTATCTGCGGTAAGTCTCCCGGATCGTCTGCTGCAATGCAGCCCGGACCTCCATCTCCGCAGGCAGGATATCGCGCATGCCTGTTACGGGTTTTTTATTAAATGCCATATATATCTCCTTTGGGCCTTAAGGCCGGCCCTTTCATTGCTTACGCCGCACGCTCCTTAAGAGGAAGCCGGCAGCGTTTCAAGCATAACTGTTAGATTATAGCACAGCACTCCCTGCACTGTCCATGCATAAGCAGGTATTACTCCTCCAGCATCTCAAGCGCCTTCATGACCTGATTATCCTTCATAATATCGGTCTCCTCACCGCTTGCGAAGTTGACCAGGGAGGACGTCACCTCATCAAAATCGACAAACTCCTCGGTCACGGTCGGCTCAATGCCCACCCCGTGGATCAGCTCACCGCCCGGAAGCCTGTACTGATCCGTCGTGAACTTGACGCCGGATTTGTCGCTGAGACGATACACGGACTGTACGATGCCCTTGCCGAAGGTCTTCTCGCCGACAGATCTGTGGCCGTAGTCCATCAGTACGCCGGTAAAGATCTCCGAAGCGGAAGCGCTGCGGCCGTTCACCACCACAACGATCGGGAGCGGATGCTCCTCCCTGTCCGATGCCGTATACCGGGTCGCCTCCCCTGTACGGCTCTCCACAGATAAAAGCAGGGTCCTGCCGTCCTTCTGATCCGTTGTTCCTTCTCCGGACACCACGCTCATATTGTCACCGAGAATATAGTCCAGCATGCGCAGGCAGACATCCATATCGCCGCCGCCGTTGTTTCTGAGGTCGATGACCATGCCGGTGGCTCCGGAAGCTTCCAGTTCGTCCCAAACCTTTTTGAATTCATTCTCCGTAGTGCGGTTGAAGCCGGTGATGCTGATATAACCCTTGTCCGTATCCGGGATCATGATCCCGCGCACCGTGATATCCACGATCGTGGCACGGTCAACGGTCATCTCGATCTCTTCGCCGTCCCTTAAGATCGTAAGGTCGACACTGGTCCCGGCCGGGCCCTTGATATGGTCCGAGATCGCCTCATCCAGAGACATGCCGGTGATATCGGTGCCGTCGGCCGCAATGATGATATCATCGACCTGGATGCCCGCCTTTTTGGCGGGTCCGAGGGAATTCACGCTGATGACCAGGATACCTCCGGTCTTTTCATCCGTCTGGACCGTCACGCCGATTCCGTCGTAGCTGCCGTTATTGCGCATATTTTCCTCTTCGAAGGCGCGGACGGAATAATACTGCGCGTACTTATCCTGATCCGTCAGGCCGTAGAGCATGCCCGTAAAGATCCCGTCGCTGATGCGCTGAGGATCCGGCTCATACAGGTAGGAAGCATCGATCAGGCTCTGGATCTCCTCCATCTTCCGGTCGATCTCCTTCTGGTTGAGCCTGCCGTCGGCGGAGACTGCAGAATCATTATAGTACGGCATCCGGATCGTAAACACTCCGAGACTTCCGAGGGGCATCGAAAAATATCCCCGCCACAGGACTGTGCCGATAAAGGCTGCCAGAAGGCCGAAGATCACGCCTCCGATAAATGCGGGGAAGCGGCTTTTATGCCGCTCCGGCTGCCAGGCAGGCGGGACGTACTCCGGGATCTGCTG